>JABURS010000014.1 GCA_014762505.1 Chromatiales bacterium
AATCCCGGGGTCAGGTCTTGCACTGCAACATCACATTCGCTCTTCCCAGTACCCCCGCGAATCCCGGGGTCAGGTCTTGCACTGCAACATCACATTCGCTCTTCCCAGTACCCCGGATTGCGATGTAGATGCATGACAGCAACGACCATTGCCCCATCACCGTCCTCGGAATACAAAACACCATACGGAAATCACCGAATGAGTGAGCGGCGAATATCCCCTTCGAGAATGGCCCAGGCATGTGGGTAGGCGGTCGCGCGTTGGATCGCGGAATAGACCTCGACTGCAAAGTCCTGGCCGAGACCCGGCTCCACGTCTTCGTAGTATTGAATAGCCTCAGCGAGCTCTGCTGCTGCATCCGGATGAAAGCGAAAGCTCACCCTTCATACCTTTTCCATATCTTCTCGAAGACCTGGTCACCCGGAATTGCTTGAACGGACCCTTCACGTACCGCTTCAAGCCTTTTCCTGGCAACAGCCGCCCATCGCTTGTCGATTTCGGACTCCGGCGGATTCAGGCTGCGAAGCAGGGAGTCCACAACCAGGGCCCGCTCTTCCACCGGGAGGGATTCTGCCTCATCAATCAGGTCTTTGATCTTCATCCATACCACTCCAGGCGAATCCGGGGACAGTATACTGATTAACTTTGGCAGGCCGCCGCATTCGGTATACTGTCCCCGGAATTCCCGGAATTCCCGGAATTCCCGGAATTCTCCTGGAATTCTCCTGCTCCTGGTATACTGTCCCCGGAATTCTCCTGATTGATTCGTTTATCCTGCCACGGACTAACTGCACCGCTTGAAAAGCGCAGGATTGCTTGTCCTTGGATAATCTAGATCGTCACTAAAAAACATCAACTCCCCCCCCTTACGCTTCGTCTGCGCGCTATAGCTGAGGGTATACCGAATTTTTCGACGGTCTTTATATAACTCCTCGATTTCCGGAGCATCATCGTACGACACGACCCAATTTGCGCGTAAATTCTTCTGCACCAATCTAGCAATTCTCGCGTGATCTTCTTGCGCATAATGATTGCGATATAGACGCTGCGCTTTGTTGAAATATGGCGGATCGAGATATACCAAAGACTTCTTCGGAAACTTGGTATTCTTAATGAATACCTCTGCATCGAGATTAGTTACTTTGATGCGGTGTTTATGGTCTTCGACCTTCTGCAGTCGCTCACATATGCCATCCCGATTAAACCTGGCATCAATTAACCAATTTCCTTTCTGCTCCACCCCCCCAATAACACCACCTCCAAGTATCCCGGAACGATTGGTCCGATTGAGAAATAACGTGGCAAATCCTAGAAGAAGCCTCTTCTTTCGACCCGGCTTTAAATATATATCACGCTGCTTTTGCCATTCATCGATAGTTAATGGCGCGCTTTGCACCATGTCAATCAGTGCTTGCGTCTCATTCAATGCTGAGTGCCAAAATGCGTAGATGGCAGGATCTACGTCGTTAAGCCAAACCTCTTTGGCATAAGAGGTCATAACAAGTTCTAGGGCAATTCCTGCACCGCCCGCATATGGCTCAACATAAATGCCATCGCATAGCCCATTATCGACAAACAGTTGCCTGATAAATGGAGCCAATTTACCTTTCCCTCCAGGGTACCTTAGTGGGGTGTAATAACGCATCTGCGACCTCCTTTCCCCCAAGGATAAGATAAATCTGTTTTGACGGCCACCGCCTCATCACAAATGGGCATACAGAGCATCTAGAAAGGGCTGAATATTGTCCCAGGCCGTGGCAAGATCCGGCCCTGACGGATGGAAATGCCTGTTGTGTACGTATGCATGAAACGTGTTGAAAGAAAGTGAATTATGTGGACTTGAAATTGCCGTCTTAATTCCCTTCAGTTCGTGTTTACTCGCCCATTTCTGCTGCTCCATATGTGCAGCCGCCTTCTCAGCTTTTTTCGATAAGTTGTCTCCATCATGATATTCAACTGAGTTATGTTCGAGATAAAGCTCAATGCTTAACTCGACAAATACCCGAAACAGCACTGAAACCGCGTTACGGTGCCGGTTAATTTCAAGATCCTGCAGCTCCCGGAAGACCGCCCGAAGACGCTTATCCTTGATCGAATACTGAACGCCTGAAGGAACGATGTGTTTGCGTTGGTGGGATGGCTTGAGCGCACGAGCTTTTGTCGATACCTGAGCAGGCTTCGCGGGTGGAACCATAGGACGCGAGTCCTTTACTTCCCTTTGCTGGTTAGGCGTATTCTCCGGGGGGAAGCTGGAAATATACTCTTTTTGCTTTTTTGCATCATAGACATCCCTGACAGGCATTCCGTCTGCGATGTCCCTCAACACTTTTGTAAGACCCTTGAGCATCTCTGTTTCATGGAGGAAGCGCCGCGGGACGCCATCGGCACTAGCAATTCCGAGGAACTCACGCACTTCTGGGTTTTTAAGTAGACGGTCAAGAGTTGATATTTTAAAACCCTTACCGGTCACTTTGGTACGCAAATTGTCGTCTAATTTCTCCAGTACAGAGTCAACCACCAAGTGAGTGAACGCATAACGGCCCTTCTTCCCAAGGCGCTGAAGGTGTCTGCTTTTCTGCATTGCATCCCACGGAATTGTTCCGACGCCTTCTTGATATCCCTGATGACGGAGCTCGATTGGCCAGTCTGCTTCTTCGATAGAATCTGCTACTGTGCATTCAATTTTTCGCGGGATATCTACTTTCGCCTTGCCGCGAATTGCTGCAAATTTCCGCCTGAGCTTAGGATCTTCGCATCGTTCCGGATTATCGAGCAGCTTAAGAGCAGTGATCCGACGGTTCCCTTCCCAGACGATATAGTCACCCTTGGTATCAGGATCGGGAACTACTAGCACGCCATCAATGGGACTTAAGCCGTGCTCGGCGATGTCCGCAGCGAGATTCCGAATCTCATCACTAAGATGCTCAAGCATCCATGCGATACAGTCAGGTTCGGACGGCAAGGCGCCGTGACGGTCATTCTCCTTGTTTAGCCGCAGTCTTGCCAAAGGAATCGGGAGCCGTTGATATGCCATGTGCCAGTCCTTGATCGTTATTACCAAATGCAACAACCCAGATATAAGATACGCAATCGACTTGGTCCGCTCCACAAGAAAATACCCCACAACCGCTGGCACTCCAAGCGATCACCATGGGTAGGATTTTTCCTACATCCACAAAAAAGCCGCCCAAAAGGCGGCTTCTCTGTTCCAGCATCACGCTGACACCCTACTTCTTCTTCGGCACATAGATATCCGTACACGTCCCCTCGGCCACCTCGGCGGCGCAGTTGAGTGTCTCGGATAGGGTCGGGTGCGGGTGGATGGTGAGGCCGATGTCCTCGGCGTCCGCGCCCATCTCCAGGGCCAGCACGGCCTCGGCGATGAGTTCGCCGGCGTTGGGGCCGACGATGCCGGCGCCGATGATCTGGCCGGTGGCCTCGTCGAACAGCACCTTGGTGAGGCCCTCGTCGCGGCCGATGGAGAGGGAGCGGCCGCTGGCGGCCCAGGGGAAGGCGCCCTTGTGGTAGGCGATGCCCTCGGCCTTGCACTCGTCTTCCGTCTTGCCCATCCAGGCGACTTCCGGGTCGGTGTAGGCCACCGAGGGGATGGTGCGGGCGTCGAAGAAGCTCTTCTGCCCGGCGATGACCTCGGCGGCGACCTTGCCCTCGTGCGTGGCCTTGTGGGCAAGCATGGGCTGGCCGACGATATCGCCGATGGCGAAGATGTGATCGACGTTGGTGCGCATCTGCTTGTCGACGCTGATGAAGCCGCGCTCGTCCACCGCCACACCGGCCTTGTCGGCATCGATCAGGAGACCATTCGGGCTGCGGCCGATGGAGACGAGCACGCGGTCGAAGGTGTCTTCGGCCGGCGCGTCCTTGCCCTCGAACTTGCAGACCAGGCCCTTCTTGGTGGGCGTGATCTCGGTGACCTTGGTGTTGGTGTAGATGTTCTCGTAGCGCTTCTTGATGCGACGCTCGAGCGGGCGGATGAGGTCGCGGTCGGCACCCGGGATGAGGCCGGGCGAGAGCTCGACGATGGTGACCTTGGCGCCCAGGGCGTCGTACACGGTGGCCATCTCCAGGCCGATGATGCCGCCGCCGACCACCAGCAGGCGCTCGGGCACCTCCTCGATCTCCAGCGCGTCGGTGGAGTCCATCACGCGCGGGTCGTCCCAGGGGATGAAGGGCAGCTTGGTGACGCGCGAGCCGGCGGCGATGATGCAGTTGTCGAAGCCGATCACGGTCTTCCTGCCGTCCGCTGCCTCCACCTCGACGGTGTTGGGCGAGGTGAACCGGCCGTAGCCGTGCACGATCTCGACCTTGCGCTGCTTGGCGAGCTGCTTGAGACCGCCGGTGAGCTTGCCGATGACGCCGTCCTTGTGGGCGCGCAGCTTGTCGAGGTCGATCTCGGGCTTGTTGAAGGCCACGCCGATGTCGGCGAATTCCTCGGCCTCGTTGATCACCTGGGCGGTGTGCAGCAGGGCCTTGGAGGGGATGCAGCCGACGTTGAGACAGACACCGCCGATGTTCTCGTAACGCTCGATCAGCACGACCTGCTTGCCGAGGTCGGCAGCGCGGAAGGCGGCGGTGTAGCCGCCGGGGCCGGAGCCCAGCACGACCACCTCGGCCTGCACGTCGACCTTGCCGCTGAAGCTCGCGGCCTTCGGCGCCGGGGCGGCAGCCGCCGGGGCCTCCGCCTTCTTCTCGGCGGCCGGCTTTTCTGCCTTCGCCGGCGCGGTTTCCTTCTTGCCCGTACCCTCACCCGCCTCCAGCTTCAGGATCGGGTCGCCGATGTTGACGGTGTCGCCGACCTTGATCAGCAGCTCGGTGACCTTGCCGCCCTGCGGGGCCGGGATCTCCATCGAGGCCTTGTCGGACTCGAGCGTGATGAGCGACTGCTCGGGCTGGATCTCGTCGCCCGGGGCGACGAGTACCTCGATGACCTCGACGTCCTTGAAGTCGCCGATGTCCGGGATCTTGATGATGTCAGCCATGCGTCACCTCCTAGAGCAACAGGCGGCGGGTATCGGAGAGCACCCGGCTGAGGAAGGACGTGAAGCGCGCGCCGTCGGCGCCGTCGATCACGCGGTGATCGTAGGACAGCGACAGGGGGAGCACCAGGCGCGGATCGAAGGTCTCTTCCTCCGCGTTCCACACCGGCTGGATGCTGGCGCGCGAGACACCGAGGATGGCGACTTCCGGCGCGTTGACGATGGGCGTGAACTTGGTGCCGCCGATACCGCCGAGGCTGGAGATGGTGAAGCAGCCGCCCTGCATGTCGCCGGGGGTGAGCTTCTTGTCGCGCGCCTTCTGGCTGATCTCGCCGAGTTCGCGGGCGAGGTCCATCAGGCTCTTGCGGTCCACGTCGCGCACCACGGGCACGACCAAGCCGTCCGGCGTGTCCACGGCGATGCCGATGTTGAAGTACTTCTTGTACACCAGGTTCTCGCCGGTGGCGTCCAGCGAGGCGTTGAAGCGCGGGAACTCGCGCAGCGCCGAGACCACGGCCTTCATCAGGAACACCAGCAGCGTGAGCTTCACGCCCTTGTCCTTGTACTCGGCCACCATGGACTTGCGGAAGGCCTCGAGGTCGCTGATGTCGGCCTCGTCGAACTGGGTGACGTGCGGGATGGTGACCCAGTTGCGGTGCAGGAACTGGCCGGTGAGCTTGTTGATCTTGGTGAGCGGCTTGCTCTCGACCTCGCCCCACTGGGAGAAATCGATCTCGGGCATGGGCGCCACGCCGAGGCCGCCGCCGGCACCCTGCGAGAGGGCGCGCTTGACGAAGGCCTGCACGTCTTCCTTGACGATGCGGCCCTTGCGGCCGGTGCCTTCCACCTGGCCGAGGTCCACGCCCAGGTCGCGCGCGAAGCGGCGCACGGAGGGCGAGGCATAGGCCTTGGAGAAGCTGACCTCGTCGATCTTGCGCGTGGGCGAGGGGCGCTGGCCGGCCGGGGCCGCACGCGGTGCCGCGGGGGCGGGCTGGGGCTCCTCGGCCTTCGGCGCCGACTTTGGTTCAGGCTTGGGCTCGGGTTTCGCCTCCGCCTGGGCGGCGGGCTTCTCGGCCGCCTGCTCCGCCGCGGGCGCGGCGTCGTTGGCCGGCTCGAGCTCGAGGATGGTGTCGCCCTGCTTGATGCGGTCGCCCACCTTGATCTTGAGCGCCTTGACCACGCCACCCTCGGGGGCCGGGATCTCCATGGAGGCCTTGTCGGACTCCAGGGTGATCAGCGAGTCCTCGGCCTTGATGGTGTCGCCCGGGCTGACCAGGATCTCGATCACTTCGACATCGGCGAAGTCGCCGATGTCCGGTACCACGATGTTTTTCGTCGCCATGATGATCTCCGCCCCTTACGCGTACATCGGGTTGGTACGGTTGACGTCGATGCCGTACTTCTCGATGGCCTCGGCCACCTTGCCGGCGGGCATCTGCCCCTCGTCCGCCAGTGCCTTGAGGGCGGCGACGGTGACGTGGTAGCGGTCCACCTCGAAGTGACGGCGCAGGTTGGCGCGGGTGTCGGAGCGGCCGAAACCGTCGGTGCCCAGCACCTCGTAGCGCGCCGGGACCCACTTGCGGATCTGGTCGGCGAAGGCCTTCATGTAGTCGGTGGCGGCGATCACCGGGCCGCGACGTCCCTTGAGGCACTGCTCGACATAGCAGGTCTTCTGGTCTTCCAGCGGGTGCAGGCGGTTCCAGCGGTCCACGTCCAGCGCCTCGCGGCGCAGCTCGGTGAAGCTGGTGGCGCTCCAGATGTCGGCGTCCACGCCCCAGTCGGCCTCGAGCAGGTCGGCAGCGGCGATGACCTCGCGCAGGATGGTGCCCGAACCCATGAGCTGCACCTTTTTCTTCTTCTTGCCGCCGGAACGGAACAGGTACATCCCCTTGAGGATGCCGTCCTCCACGCCCTTGGGCATGGCCGGGTGCTCGTAGTTCTCGTTCATGACGGTGAGGTAGTAGAAGACGTTTTCCTGCTTCTCGTACATGCGGCGCAGGCCGTCCTGGATGATCACCGCCAGCTCGTAGGAGAAGGTCGGGTCGTAGCTGATGCAGTTGGGGATGGTGGCCGCCAGCAGGTGGCTGTGGCCGTCATCGTGCTGCAGGCCCTCGCCGGCCAGCGTGGTACGACCGGCGGTGCCGCCGAGCAGGAAGCCGCGCGCCTGCAGGTCGCCCGCCGCCCAGGCGAGGTCGCCGATGCGCTGGAAGCCGAACATGGAGTAGTAGATGTAGAACGGCACCATGTTCACGCCGTGGTTGCTGTAGGCGGTGGCCGCCGCAATCCACGAGGAGAAGGCCCCGGCCTCGTTGATCCCCTCTTCCAGGATCTGGCCGGACTTGTCCTCCTTGTAGAACATGATCTGGTCCTTGTCCTGCGGCGTGTAGGTCTGGCCCACCGAGGAGTAGATGCCCAGCTGGCGGAACATGCCTTCCATGCCGAAGGTGCGCGCCTCGTCCGGCACGATGGGCACCACGTACTTGCCCATCTTCTTGTCGCGGGTGAGCAGCGTGAGCAGGCGCACGAAGGCCATGGTGGTGGACATCTCGCGGTCGCCGCTGCCCTCGAGCAGGGGCTGGAAGGCGTCCAGGCCCGGCACCTCCAGCGGCGCGGCCAGGTTCTTGCGCACCGGCAGGTAGCCGCCGAGCTCCTTGCGGCGCTCGTGCAGGTACTTCATCTCCTCGCTGTCTTCCGCCGGCTTGTAGTACTTGAGGCTGGTGGCCTCCTCGTCGGAGAGCGGGATGTTGAAGCGGTCGCGCACATGCAGGATGGACTCGTTGTCCAGCTTCTTCTTCTGGTGCGCACCCATCTGGCCCTCGGCCGCGGTACCCATGCCGTAGCCCTTCACGGTGTGGGCGAGGATGACGGTGGGCTGGCCCTCGGTATCCATCGCCGCCTTGTAGGCCGCAAAGACCTTGTGCGGATCGTGGCCGCCGCGGTTGAGGCGCCAGATGTCGTCGTCCGACATCTTCGCCACCATGGCCTTGAGTTCCGGGTACTTGCCGAAGAAGTGCTCGCGCACGTAGGCGCCGTCCTTCGACTTGTAGTTCTGGTAGTCGCCGTCCACTGCCTCCATCATGCGCTGGCGCAGCAGGCCGTCCTTGTCCATGGCGAACAGCGGATCCCAATAGCTGCCCCACAGCACCTTGAGCACGTTCCAGCCGGTGCCGCGGAAGTTGGCCTCCAGCTCCTGGATGATCTTGCCGTTGCCGCGCACCGGGCCGTCCAGGCGCTGCAGGTTGCAGTTCACCACCCACACCAGGTTGTCGAGCTTTTCACGCGCGGCCAGGGAGATGGCGCCCAGGGTCTCGGGCTCGTCCACCTCGCCGTCGCCGACGAAGCACCAGACCTTGCGACCACGGGTATCGGCCAGGCCGCGATCCTGCAGGTACTTCATGAAGCGGGCCTGGTAGATGGCCTGCAGCGGGCCCAGGCCCATGGACACGGTGGGGAACTGCCAGAAGTCCGGCATCAGCCAGGGATGCGGGTAGGAGGACAGGCCCTTGCCGTCCACCTCCTGGCGGAAGCTGTCGAGCTGGTCCTCGTCGAGGCGGCCCTCCAGGTAGGCGCGGGCATAGATGCCGGGCGCGGAGTGGCCCTGGAAGTAGACCAGGTCGCCGCCGTGCTCGTGGGTGGGCGCGCGCCAGAAGTGGTTGAAGCCCACGTCGTAGAGCGTGGCCGAGGAGGCGAAGGAGGCGATGTGGCCGCCGAGTTCGGCGCTCTTGCGGTTGGCCTTCACCACCATGGCCAGGGCGTTCCAGCGGATATAGGAACGCAGGCGCTGCTCGATGGCCGGGTCGCCCGGGTGCGGGGCCTCGAGGTGCGGCGGGATGGTGTTCACGTACGCCGTGTTCGGCGAGTACGGCAGGTCGGCGCCGGAGCGGCGCGCCTTGTCGATGAGCTGCTCGAGCAGGTAGTGCGCGCGTTCGGCGCCCTCGTTCTCGATGACGGCCTCGAGCGCCTCGAGCCACTCCTGGGTCTCGATGGCGTCGACGTCGTGGATGTGTTCTGGCTGCGTGGACATGGTGCTACCTCTCTTATCACGCGCCCCGGTCATGGGCGGGGCCGCCCCTGGTGGAACGGCGTATGATCCGGGTTCACCCGGTGAAGGTCAATGAGTGTAGTCCATATTTCGGAAAAGTCGAAAAATAGTTATTTAGATTTCATGAAGTTACAGACCAAGAATATTTTTACCCCGTTCCGGAACTGTGTGCAGGCACACAGAAACGGCGCCCGGAATGGCCCGGAAACGGGGTGTCGGGAGAGGGATTCTAGTAGAGCGGGGTGAGCCGGTAGCCCAGCGCCCGGAAGCGGGCCACCAGTCCGTCGTCGCCGGCCAGGTGCAGGGCGCCGACGGCGACGAAGGCCCCGCCGGCGGCCAGCGCGGGGGCGGCGCGTTCGGCCATGCGCCGGTTGCGCCCGGTGAGGATGGCGGCCTCGAAGGACGCGGCCAGCGCGGGGGGCAGCCTGGCGAAGGCCCCGGTGGAGAGCGTGACGAGGCGGTCGAGGTCGCGGGCCAGGTAGGCCTGGTGCAGGGCCTCGAAGGCCGCCGCCTCGCGGCCGTACTCGTCCAGCGAGAGTCGCAGCAGGGCGGCCTGCTCGGCCACCGACAGGCCCTCGAACACACCGAGCTGTTCGGCGATCCTCTCCAGGCCCTGCACCGCCAGCCCCTGCGCCAGGGCCTGCTCGTAGAGCACCAGGTCGAGGTAGCGGCCGGTCTGCACGGGCGGCATGGCCAGGGTGACGGCCACGGCCCAGGGCCGCATGCGGTCCACCGCCGCGGGCGGATAGCCGCGCTCGCGCATGGCCGCCTGTGCCCGCCGGTAGGTGTCCTCGTCCAGCAGGCCGTCCAGGGTCTGGCCCGGCGGCAGGATCATGGCCAGCGGCGCCAGGGCGATCTCGGGCGCGCCCAGGTCGAGCTCCAGCAGCAGCAGGCGGCTGGCCGACAGGGCCTGCGTCACCGCGGCAGGCGGGTCGGCCACCCGCGGGTCGTCCGAGTGCATGGTGCCGAACAGGTAACTCGGGGCGACGTCCGCCCCGGGGGCCTCCACCCGCCACAGCAGCGCCTCGCCCAGGGCCGTGGCCGGGACCGCCAGCGCCAGCAACAGCAGGCACAACCGCCAGCGCCAGGCGGTATTTCGCCGCAGCTGGTCGGGAAAATACGGCTTTTGGTTTCTCATGCCCTGCCCCATCCGGTAAGCTGTGCGCATGTCACAAGACCCTTCCTTTGTCCCCGTCGGCCAGCGCTTCCGCGGTTTTCTCCCCGTCGTCGTCGATGTCGAGACCGGCGGCTTCAATGTCCAGACCGATGCCCTGCTGCAGGTGGCGGCCGTGTTCCTGCGCATGGATGCCAAGGGCGAGATGCACCTGGAACGCACCGAGTCCTGGCACGTGGAGCCCTTCGAGGGCGCCAACATGGAACCGCGCTCGCTGGAGGTGAACGGCATCGACCCGTTCCACCCGCTGCGCCTGGCGATCCCGGAGAGCGACGCGCTCACGCACATGTTCAATCATGTGCGCAAGGAGATCAAAAAGAACGAGTGCACGCGCGCCATCCTGGTGGGCCACAACGCACCCTTCGATCTCAACTTCATCAACCAGGCGGCGGAGCGCTGCGGGGTCAAGCGCAACCCCTTTCATCCCTTCAGCACCCTGGACACCGTCACCCTGGGGGCCATGGCCTACGGCCAGACCGTGCTGGCGCGCGCCGTGCAGGCGGCCGGCATCTCCTGGGACAGCAACGAGGCCCACTCGGCCATCTACGACGCGGAAAAGACCGCCGAGCTGTTCTGCAAGGTGGTGAACCAGTGGCAGCTGCTGGATGCCGCCTTCAATGCCTTCGCTATGGACAGCCCGTAGCGGATGGATTACAAAGACATTCAAAAATATAAGTGATCACGGACAGTCCCTTGCCTTCCAATATGACGACCGATCTCTCCATCATCATCGTGGACGACATGCAGTTCTCCCGCGCGGTGCTCAAGCAGGCGCTGCAGAAGGGCGGCTACACCGACCTGCGCCTGGCCGAGAGTGCCGGGGTCTGCCTGAAGATGCTCGCGGAACGCAGCGCCGACGTGGTCCTGGCCGACTGGGTGATGCCGGAGATGAACGGCCTGGAGCTCACCAACGCCATCCGCCAGTACGACGAGGAGCACAACCGCTACACGGCGGTGATCCTGTTCACCGGGCGCGAGGGCAACGAGGCCATGCAGGAGGCCTTCGAGCGCGGCATCGACGACTACCTGACCAAGCCGGTGGACGAGGTGGAGCTGGCCGCCCGTGTGTTCGCCGCCGGCCGCATCGCCACCCTGCAGAACACCCTGCTGGAGACGGCCTCCGCCCTGAGTGCGGCCAACGCCCATCTCGAGGAACTCACCACCACCGATTCGCTCACGGGCCTGGGCAACCGCCGCTACCTCACCAAGCAGCTCGAGGACTACCTGCTGGAGTCGCACAACCGTGGCGGCGGCGTGTGCCTGGCCATGATCGACGTGGACAAGCTCGGCGACGTCAACGAGCAGTACGGTCACGACGTGGGCGACGAGGTGCTGGTGGGCCTGGCCCGCCGCCTGCGCCGTGCCGTGCGTCCCACCGACATCGTGGTGCGTACCGGCAGCGACGAGTTCGGCGTGATCATGCACTACACCGCCGACAACCCGCTGCGCCACTCGGTGTTCGACCGTGTGGTGAGCGCGGTGAGCCAGCGCTCCATCCAGACCGGCGAGGGCGAGATCCCGGTGACCGTGTCCATGGGCGTGGCCTGCTATGCCGGCAAGTCGCAGCCGATCAAGGACGTGCAGCAGATGATGGCGGCGGCCGACGAGCAGCTGTTCAAGGCCAAGGAGGCCGGCGGCAACCGCGTGTTCGCCGAGTAAGGCCCTCTCGCTGCCGACACGAAAAAGCCCCGCGATGCGGGGCTTTTTCGTGTGCGGAAACAGGCCGGCTCAGCTGGCCTGCTTCTTCGCGGCGGCCTCCTCGACCAGCTTCTTCAGCTCGCCACGCTCGAACAGCTCCAGCGTGATGTCGCAGCCACCGATCAGCTCGCCGTTGATGTAGACTTGCGGGAAGGTCGGCCAGTCGGCGAAGCGCGGCAGGTTCTGGAAGATCTCCTGATCGGCCAGCACGTTCACGTAGGCGAACTCCTGCCCGCACTGCTTCAGCGCCTCGGCGGTACGGCTGGAGAAGCCGCACATGGGGAACTGGGGCGTACCCTTCATGAAGATGATCACGGGATTCTCGTCCACGTGCTGCTTGATGCGATCCATAACGTCCACGGCAAATACCTCTTAAGAAGCGTTGTGTCGGACAGTCTATCGACTCTCCGGGAAAAATAAACCGATGGAAAGTGCGTCCATTCGGTCGTGATGATTGAACCGGCCCCGCATATCGCGCCTTGCGGCGCTCCTACCACCCCGGTGCGTTCGTAGGAGATTCTATGTCGCAAGACAAGGTTTTCGCGGCACATAGTCGGCCCCGTTTTTGAGGATGGCGAAGGCGATACGGGCGAGCTTGCGGGCGAGGATGGTGA
>JABURS010000015.1 GCA_014762505.1 Chromatiales bacterium
AAGCCGCCGTCAGCGTGGTCTTGCCATGGTCAACGTGACCAATCGTGCCGACGTTAACGTGCGGTTTCGTACGCTGAAATTTTTCCTTGGACACGGTTCTTACCCCTTAAAATCTTGAATTAAGAAGCCTTTTTGATCACGGCCTCGGCGATATTGGCCGGAGCGTCGGCGTATTTCGCGAACTCCATCGAGTAGGTCGCACGACCCTGGGTGGCGGAACGCAGGTCGGTGGCATAGCCGAACATCTCGGCCAGCGGCACCTCGGCACGAATCACCTTGCCCGACACACCATCCTCCATGCCCTGCACCAGGCCACGGCGGCGGTTCAGGTCGCCCATGACGTCACCCATGTAGTCTTCCGGGGTAACCACCTCGACCTTCATGATCGGCTCCAGCAGCACCGGGTTGGCCTTGGCAAAGCCGGCCTTCAGCGCCATCGAGCCGGCAATCTTGAATGCCTGCTCGTTGGAGTCGACGTCGTGGTACGAGCCGTCGAACAGGGTGGCCTTCAGGCCGATGATCGGGAAGCCGGCCAGGATACCATTGGCCATCTGCTCCTGGATCCCCTTGTCGACCGCGGGGATGTACTCACGCGGCACCACACCACCGACGATGGCGTTCTCGAATTCGTACTCCTCGCCCTCCAGGGGCTCGAGACGCAGCCAGACGTGGCCGTACTGGCCACGACCACCAGACTGGCGAACGAACTTGCCCTCGGCCTCGACCTTGCTGCGGATCGCCTCACGGTAGGCAACCTGCGGTGCACCGACATTGGCCTCGACCTTGAATTCGCGACGCATGCGGTCGACGATGATATCCAGGTGCAACTCGCCCATCCCGGAGATGATGGTCTGACCGGACTCCTCGTCGGTGCGCACGCGGAAGGACGGATCTTCCTGCGCCAGCTTCTGCAGGGCGATACCCATCTTTTCCTGGTCGCTCTTGGTCTTCGGCTCCACGGCGACGGAAATCACCGGCTCCGGGAACTCCATGCGCTCCAGGGTAATGATGTTGTTGAGATCGCAAAGGGTGTCACCCGTGGTGACATCCTTCAGGCCGACGCAGGCGGCGATATCGCCGGCACGCACTTCCTTGATCTCCTCACGGGAGTTGGAATGCATCTGCAGGATACGGCCGATACGCTCTTTCTTGCCCTTGACCGGGTTGTAGACGGTATCACCCGCCTGCAGCACGCCGGAATAGACGCGGATGAAGGTCAGGGTACCGACGAACGGGTCGGTCATGATCTTGAAGGCCAGGGCGGCAAAAGGCTCGTCATCGCTGGCCTTGCGCAGTGCCTCGGTCTCGTCGGCGTCGTCGAGCACACCCTTGATCGCCTCGACGTCGGTCGGGGCCGGCATGTAGTACACGACGTTGTCGAGCATGGCCTGCACGCCCTTGTTCTTGAACGCGGAACCGCACATGGCGGGCACGATCTCGCCGGCCAGGGTACGGGCGCGCAGACCCTTGCGGATCTCCTCTTCGGACAGATCACCGCCCTCGAGATACTTTTCCATCAGCTCTTCGTTGGCCTCGGCAGCAGCCTCGACCATGTGCTCGCGCCACTCCTGGCACTCATCAGCCATCTCGGCGGGAATATCACGGGCCTCGTAGGTCATGCCCATGTCTTCCTCGTTCCAGTAGATGGCCTTCATGCGCACCAGGTCGACCACGCCGGCGAAGTTCTCTTCGGCGCCGATCGGCAGCTGCACCGGCACCGGATTGGCACCGAGACGGGTCTTGATCTGCTTGACCACGCGCAGGAAGTTGGCGCCGGAGCGGTCCATCTTGTTGACGAAGGCCATGCGCGGCACGTTGTACTTGTTGGCCTGGCGCCAGACCGTCTCGGACTGCGGCTCCACGCCACCAACCGCACAGAACACGGCACAGGCACCGTCGAGCACGCGCAGCGAGCGCTCCACCTCGATGGTGAAGTCGACGTGACCGGGCGTATCGATGATGTTGACGCGATACTGCGGGAACTGCTTGTCCATCCCCTGCCAGAAACTGGTGGTGGCAGCAGAGGTAATGGTGATACCACGCTCCTGCTCCTGCTCCATCCAGTCCATCGTGGCCGCACCGTCATGCACCTCGCCGATCTTGTGCGACAGGCCGGTGTAGAAGAGGATGCGCTCGGTCGTAGTGGTCTTACCGGCATCGATGTGGGCCATGATGCCGATATTGCGATAGCGCTCAAGCGGTGTCTTGCGTGCCACGTGGGACTCCTAGAAAAAATACCTTACCAACGGAAGTGCGAGAAGGCCTTGTTGGCCTCAGCCATGCGATGCACGTCTTCGCGCTTCTTCACGGCTGCGCCCTTGCTCTCGGCAGCATCCATCAGCTCGCCAGCCAGCTTCAGGGCCATGCCCTTCTCGCCACGCTTGCGGGCAGATTCAACCAACCAGCGCATGGCCAGGGCGTTCTGACGACCTGCACGAACCTCGACCGGGACCTGGTAGGTCGCGCCACCGACGCGGCGGGACTTGACCTCGACCATGGGACGGACGTTGTCCAGGGCCTGATCCAGCACCTCCAGACCATCACCACCCTTCTTGGCGGAGATCTGGTCCAGCGCACCATAGACCATGCGCTCGGCAGTGGACTTCTTGCCGTCACGCATGACGGTATTGATGAACTTGGCCAGCACTTCACTTCCGAACTTGGGGTCCGGCAGAATGACGCGCTTCGGAACTTCTCTTCTTCTCGGCATAGCTCTTACTCAGCTAGATCCTGAAATTAACCCTTCGGGCGCTTGGTGCCGTACTTGGAACGGCCCTGCTTGCGGTTCTGGACACCCTGCGTATCAAGGCTGCCGCGAACGGTGTGATAACGCACACCCGGCAAATCCTTCACACGACCGCCACGAATCAGGACCACAGAGTGCTCCTGCAGGTTGTGGCCTTCACCACCAATGTAACTGGATACTTCATAGCCATTGGTCAGACGCACACGCGCAACCTTACGCATAGCGGAGTTCGGCTTCTTCGGCGTCGTGGTATAGACGCGCGTGCAAACCCCACGCTTCTGCGGACAGGCCTCAAGAGCCGGAACGGTACTCTTTTCCTTCTTGCTCTTGCGCGGCTTGCGAACCAACTGGTTGATAGTCGCCATACAAACGTTTCTCCAACCCTAAAAACGGACGTCAGGCCCCGGCAGGGGCCTGACGACGGACGCGAAAGTTTAGAGAGTCCCCGCCCCCCTGTCAAGCAGGGTGACGGGACACCCCCGGTTATTCGGCCGAGTCGTCGCCGCTGGCGGCTTCGGTCTCGACTTCTGCTTCGACCACCTCGCTGCTGCCCGGCAGGTCGAGCTCGAGTTCGAGCCCGGCGCGCTGGCGGCGGCGGTGTTCGTGGTAGGCCAGCCCGGTACCTGCCGGGATCAGGCGACCCACGATGACGTTCTCCTTCAGACCGCGCAGATCGTCGCGGGCGCCACGGGTGGCGGCCTCGGTGAGCACGCGGGTGGTCTCCTGGAAGGAGGCCGCGGAGATGAACGATTCGGTGACCAGCGAGGCCTTGGTGATGCCGAGCAGGACCGCCTCGAACCGGGCGGGCTCCTTGTCGGCAGCCATCAGGACCTCGTTTTCCTCCAGCACGCGGGCCCGGTCGACCTGCTCGCCACGGAGGAACTTGCTGTCGCCCGGATCGGTGATGTCGACCTTGCGCATCATCTGGCGAATGATCACCTCGATGTGCTTGTCGTTGATCTTCACACCCTGCAGGCGATAGACGTCCTGGATCTCCTTGACCAGGTACTCGGCCAGCACGGTCGGGCCCAGCAGGCGCAGGATGTCATGCGGTGCCGGCTCCCCGTCGACGAGGTACTCGCCCTTGTCCACGTGCTCACCCTCGAACACGTTGACGTGGCGCCACTTCGGAATCAGCTCCTCGTGGGTCTCACCGTCGTCCCCGGTGATGACCAGGCGCTGCTTGCCCTTGGTCTCCTTGCCAAAGGAGATGGTGCCGGAGATTTCGGCCAGGATAGCCGGTTCCTTCGGCTTGCGGGCCTCGAACAGGTCGGCGACGCGCGGCAGACCACCGGTGATATCGCGGGTCTTGGAGGACTCCTGCGGGATGCGGGCAACCACGTCGCCCACTTCCACGTCAGCCCCGTCCTCCAGGGCCACGATGGCGCCCGGGGGCAGCGGATAGACCGCCGGGATCTCGGTACCGGCCAGGCACAGGTCCTTGCCCTTGGCATCGACCAGCTTGACCATCGGACGCAGGTCCTTGCCGGCGGAGCCACGGGACTTCGGATCGGTGATGACCGTGGAGGACAGGCCGGTGATGTCGTCGGTCTGCTTGTTGACGGTGACGCCGTCGACGAAGTCGAACAGCTGGGCGCGACCCGCCACCTCGGTGATGATCGGGTGGGTGTGCGGATCCCAGGTGGCCACTTCCTGGCCGGCTTCCATCATGTCGCCTTCGTTGACGGTGATGACCGCGCCATAGGGCACCTTGTAGCGCTCCTTCTCGCGACCATGCTCGTCGATCACACCGAGCTCGCCGGAGCGGGACACGGCCACCAGGTTGCCATGACGGTTGGTCACGGTCTTGATGTTGTGCAGACGCGCGGTACCGGCGGACTTCACCTGGATGCTGCTGGCGGCCGCCGAACGGCTCGCCGCACCACCGATATGGAAGGTACGCATGGTGAGCTGGGTGCCCGGCTCGCCGATGGACTGGGCGGCAATGACGCCCACCGCCTCACCATGGCCGACCAGGTGGCCACGGGCCAGGTCGCGGCCGTAGCACATGGCGCAGCCACCATGATGGTTTTCGCAGGTGATGACGGAACGCACGCGTACTTCGTCGATGCCGGCCGCCTCGAGGATCTCGACCTGCTTCTCGTCCAGCATGGTGCCGGCCGGCACCACCACCTCGTCACTGCCCGGACGGCAGACGTCGGTCGCGGTCACTCGACCCAGCACGCGCTCGCGCAGGGCCTCGACCACGTCGCCGCCCTCGATGATCGGCGTCATCAGGATGCCGTTGGTCGTGCCGCAGTCCACGTCGGTGATGACCATGTCCTGGGCCACGTCCACCAGGCGGCGAGTCAGATAGCCCGAGTTCGCGGTCTTGAGCGCGGTATCAGCCAGACCCTTACGGGCGCCGTGGGTGGAGATGAAGTACTGCAGGACGTTCAGACCCTCGCGGAAGTTCGCGGTGATCGGCGTCTCGATGATGGAGCCGTCCGGCTTGGCCATCAGGCCGCGCATACCAGCGAGCTGACGGATCTGGGCGGCACTGCCTCGCGCACCGGAGTCGGCCATCATGAAGATGGAGTTGAACGACGGCTGCTTGGTGACGTTGCCTTCGGCATCGACCACCTCGTCCTTGCCGAGCTTCTCCATCATGGCCTTGGCCACCTGGTCGTTGGTGTGCGACCAGATGTCGATGACCTTGTTGTAACGCTCACCCTTGGTGACCAGACCGGAGGCGTACTGGTCCTCGATCTCCTTCACCTCGGACTCGGCGCGAGCCAGGATGGCATCCTTCTCGTCCGGAATGACCATGTCTTCCATGCCGAAGGAGGTGCCGGAACGGGTGGCGTAGCGGAAGCCCGCATACATGAGCTGGTCGGCGAAGATGACCGTCGCCTTCAGGCCCAGGTTGCGATAGCAGGCGTTGATCATGCGCGAAATGGCCTTCTTGCCCATCGCCTGGTTGACCAGTTCGAAGGGCATGCCCTCGGGCACGATCTCCCACAGCATGGCGCGGCCGGCCGTGGTGTCGACGATATGGGTCTTCGACTCGCGATTGCCCTCCTCGTCGACGATCACCTCGGTGAGGCGCACCTTGATACGGGCGTGCAGCTCGACGTGACCGTTCTCGTAGGCGCGGCGCACCTCGTTCACGTCGGCGAACACCATGCCCTCACCCTTCGCGTTGATGCGGTCGCGGGTGATGTAGTAAAGCCCCAGCACGATATCCTGCGACGGCACGATGATCGGTTCACCGTTGGCCGGGGAGAGGATGTTGTTGGTCGACATCATCAGGGCGCGGGCTTCCAGCTGCGCCTCGATGGACAGCGGCACGTGCACGGCCATCTGGTCGCCGTCGAAGTCGGCGTTGAAGGCGGCGCAGACCAGCGGATGCAGCTGGATGGCCTTGCCCTCGATCAGCACCGGCTCGAAGGCCTGGATGCCCAGACGATGCAGGGTCGGCGCACGGTTGAGCATCACGGGATGCTCGCGGATCACCTCTTCCAGGATGTCCCAGACTTCCGGCCCTTCACGCTCGACCAGCTTCTTGGCGGCCTTGATGGTGGTGGCCAGGCCGCGACGGTGCAGCTTGCCGAAGATGAACGGCTTGAACAGTTCCAGCGCCATCTTCTTGGGCAGACCGCACTGGTGCAGACGCAGGGTCGGACCGACAACGATGACCGAACGGCCGGAGTAGTCGACGCGCTTGCCCAGCAGGTTCTGGCGGAAGC
Organism: Chromatiales bacterium; assembly: GCA_014762505.1. Classification (NCBI taxonomy): domain Bacteria; kingdom Pseudomonadati; phylum Pseudomonadota; class Gammaproteobacteria; order Chromatiales; species Chromatiales bacterium. The sequence goes on from JABURS010000015.1 coordinate 6,436, forward strand.
GGCCCTGCTTGCCCTTGATCATGTCGGCCAGGGACTTCAGCGGGCGCTTGTTGGAACCGGTGATGGCACGGCCACGACGGCCGTTGTCCAGCAGCGCATCCACGGACTCCTGCAGCATGCGCTTTTCGTTGCGCACGATGATGTCCGGGGCGTTGAGCTCCAGCAGGCGCTTGAGGCGGTTGTTGCGGTTGATCACGCGACGGTACAGATCGTTGAGATCCGAGGTCGCGAAGCGGCCGCCGTCGAGCGGGACCAGCGGGCGCAGGTCCGGCGGCAGCACCGGCAGCACCGTCATGATCATCCACTCCGGGTTGTTGCCGGACTCGACGAAGGATTCGATCAGCTTGAGGCGCTTGGACAGGCGCTTGAGCTTGGTCTCGGAATTGGTCTCGCCGATCTCCTCGCGCAGGCGCTGGGCCTCGGCCGGCATGTCGATGCTGCGCAGCAGGCCGAGCACGGCTTCGGCACCCATGCGGGCATCGAATTCGTCACCATGCTCCTCGATGGCTTCCAGATAGGCCTCGTCGGACAGAAGCTGACCGCGCTCGAGCGTGGTCATGCCCGGATCGACGACCACGAAGGCCTCGAAGTAGAGCACGCGCTCGATGTCGCGCAGGGTCATGTCCAGCAGCAGGCCGATGCGGGAGGGCAGCGACTTGAGGAACCAGATGTGCGCGACCGGCGAGGCCAGCTCGATGTGACCCATGCGCTCGCGGCGCACCTTGGTCTGGGTGACCTCGACGCCGCACTTCTCGCAGACCACTCCACGGTGCTTGAGGCGCTTGTACTTGCCGCACAGGCACTCGTAATCCTTGATCGGCCCGAAGATCTTGGCGCAGAACAGACCGTCGCGCTCCGGCTTGAAGGTCCGGTAGTTGATGGTCTCGGGCTTCTTGACCTCACCGTAGGACCAGGAGCGGATCATCTCCGGCGAGGACAGACCGATGCGAATGGCATCGAAGTCTTCCGTCTGACCCTGCTGCTTCAAGAGATTCAGTAAATCTTTCATCGTCTCTCCCGCCTCAGACTGACACTGAGTGTGCTAATGGAGGACCGAGGCACTCGCCTCAGTCCTGCTCCAGTTCGATATTGATACCCAGCGAGCGGATTTCCTTCATCAATACGTTGAAGGACTCCGGCATGTTCGCCTCCATCCGGTGGTCGCCGTCCACGATGTTCTTGTACATCTTGTTACGGCCGGCCACGTCGTCGGACTTCACGGTGAGCATTTCCTGCAGGGTGTAGGCAGCGCCATAGGCCTCCAGCGCCCACACTTCCATCTCGCCGAAGCGCTGGCCACCGAACTGGGCCTTGCCGCCCAGCGGCTGCTGGGTGACGAGACTGTACGGACCGGTGGAACGCGCGTGCATCTTGTCATCGACCAGGTGGTTGAGCTTGAGCATGTGCATGTAGCCCACGGTCACCGGACGGTCGAAGGCATCGCCGGTGCGGCCGTCGTACAGACGGGTCTGGCCGCTTTCCGGCAGATCGGCCAGCTTCAGCATGGCCTTGATCTCGTCTTCCGAGGCGCCGTCGAACACCGGGGTGGCCATCGGCACGCCAGCGCGCAGATTGCCCGCCAGGGTCATGACTTCCTCGTCGGTCAGCCCGGACAGATCGACCTTGTTGCCGCCGCCGGTGTTGTACATGGTGTCGAGGAACTTGCGCAGCTCGTCGAGCTTCGCCTTGGCATCGATCATGCGGGCGATCTTCTTGCCCAGACCCTTGGCGGCCCAACCCAGGTGGGTTTCCAGCACCTGGCCCACGTTCATGCGCGAAGGCACGCCCAGCGGGTTCAGCACGATATCCACCGGCTCACCGTCCTCGGAGTACGGCATGTCCTCGACCGGGACGATCATGGAGACCACACCCTTGTTACCGTGACGACCAGCCATCTTGTCGCCCGGCTGCATGCGACGCTTCACGGCCAGGTAGACCTTGACCATCTTCAGCACGCCCGGTGCGAGATCGTCGCCCGCGGTGAGCTTTTCCTTCTGCTCGACGAGACGCTTCTCGACGGCCTTCTTCTGGTCCTTGATCTGGTTGGCCAGGGCCTCGAGCTGGACGTTGACCTCCTCGTTGCGCATGCGGATCTCGAACCACTTCTCGCGGTCGATCTCGGCCAGGTAGGTCTTGGTGACCTTGGAGCCGCTCTTGAGCTTGTTCGGGCCACCCTCGGCAATCTTGCCGACCAGCAGGTTCTCCACGCGCGAGTAGACGTCGTTTTCGTAGATACGCAGCTGGTCCTTGAGGTCCTTGCGCACCTGTGCGATCTCGTCTTCCTCGATCTGCAGCGCACGCTTGTCCTTCTGCACGCCGTCACGGGTGAACACGCGCACGTCGATGACGGTCCCTTCCATGCCGGAGGGCACGCGCAGCGAGGTGTCCTTCACGTCCGAGGCCTTCTCGCCGAAGATGGCACGCAGCAGCTTCTCTTCCGGGGTCAGCTGGGTCTCGCCCTTGGGCGTCACCTTGCCGACCAGGATGTCGTTGGGCTTCACCTCGGCACCGATGTATACGATGCCGGACTCGTCCAGCTTGGACAGCAGGCCTTCGGACACATTGGGGATATCGGCACTGATCTCTTCCGGCCCCAGCTTGGTGTCACGTGCGACGCAGGTCAGCTCCTCGATGTGGATGCTGGTGAAGCGGTCTTCCTGCACCACACGCTCGGAGATGAGGATGGAATCCTCGAAGTTGTAGCCGTTCCAGGGCATGAAGGCGACCAGCATGTTCTGGCCCAGCGCCAGCTCGCCCATGTCGGTGGACGAACCATCGGCCAGCGCATCGCCAACGGCGATCACGTCACCCGGATTTACCAGCGGACGCTGGTTGATACAGGTGTTCTGGTTGGAACGGGTGTACTTGGTCAGGTTGTAGATATCCACACCCGGCTCGCCCGGCACGGTCTCGTCGTCGTTGACGCGCACCACGATACGGGAGGCATCGACCGAGTCGACCACACCGCCACGACGGGCCTTCACGGTGGAACCGGAGTCCATCGCCACGGCGCGCTCCATGCCGGTACCGACCAGCGGCTTTTCCGACCGCAGACAGGGCACGGCCTGGCGCTGCATGTTGGAACCCATCAGCGCGCGGTTCGCGTCGTCGTGCTCGAGGAACGGGATCATGGACGCCGCTACCGAGACGATCTGCTTCGGCGAGATGTCGATGAAGTCGATCTTGTCCGGCGTGGACAGCGTGAACTCGTTCTGCTGGCGGCAGGAGACGAGCTCGTCGGTCAGCTTGCCGTTCTTGTCCAGGGTCGCGTTCGCCTGGGCGATGGTGTACTGCGCCTCCTCGATGGCGGACAGATACACGATCTCGTCGGTGACCTTGCCATTCTCGACCTTGCGATACGGCGTCTCGAGGAAACCGTAGGCATTGGTGCGGGCGTACACGGCCAGCGAGTTGATCAGACCGATGTTCGGACCTTCCGGGGTCTCGATCGGGCAGACTCGACCGTAATGGGTCGGATGCACATCGCGCACCTCGAAGCCGGCGCGCTCGCGGGTCAGACCGCCCGGCCCCAGGGCCGAGATGCGGCGCTTGTGGGTGACCTCGGACAGCGGATTGTTCTGATCCATGAACTGCGACAGCTGCGAGGAACCGAAGAATTCCTTCACCGCAGCCGCCACCGGCTTGGCATTGATCAGCTCCTGCGGCATCAGGCCTTCGCTCTCGGCGACGGTCAGGCGCTCCTTCACGGCACGCTCCACGCGCACCAGGCCGACGCGGAACACGTTCTCGGCCATTTCGCCCACGGAGCGGATGCGACGGTTGCCCAGGTGATCGATGTCGTCCACCTGGCCATTGCCGTTGCGGATATCGATCAGGGTCTTGAGCACCGCGAGGATGTCTTCCTTGTCCAGCGTACCCGGGCCGGTCGATTCGTCACGGCCCACGCGGCGATTGAACTTCATGCGGCCGACGGACGACAGGTCGTAGCGGTCCTCGGTGAAGAACAGGCTGTTGAACAGGTTCTGGGCCGCTTCCTTGGTCGGCGGCTCACCCGGGCGCATCATGCGGTAGATCTCGACCTGGGCCTCCAGCTCGGAGCGGGTCGGATCGATGTTCAGCGTCGTGGAAACAAACGGGCCATGGTCCAGATCGTTGGTATAGATGGTCTGGAAGGTCTTGAGACCGGCCTCGCGGATGTTCTGCAGGATCTCCGCAGTCAGTTCGTCGTTGGCATTGGCGATGATCTCACCACTGTCGGTATCGACGACATTGTGCGCCAGCACCTTGCCGATCAGGTACTCGCTCGGCACGGCCAGGCTCTTGAGCTTGGCCTTTTCCATTTCGCGGATATGGCGCGCCGTGATGCGGCGGCCCTTCTCGACCAGCACGTCACCGCCCACCACGATATCGAAACCGGCGGTTTCACCGCGCAGGCGCTCGGGAACGAGCTCCAGTTCGAAGCCGTCCTTGGTGATCTTGATGGTGTTCTTCTCGAAGAAGGTATCGAGAATCTGCTCGCTGTCATAGCCGAGCGCGCGCAGCAGGATCGTGGCCGGCAGCTTGCGCCGACGGTCGATGCGCACGAAGATCGCGTCCTTGGGGTCGAATTCGAAATCGAGCCAGGAACCGCGATAGGGGATCACCCGGGCATTGAACAGCAGCTTGCCCGAGGAATGCGTCTTGCCCTTGTCGTGATCGAAGAACACGCCAGGGGAACGGTGCAGCTGCGACACGATGACACGCTCGGTACCGTTGATCACGAAGGTACCGTTCTCGGTCATGAGCGGCAGCTCACCCATGTAGACTTCCTGCTCCTTGATATCCTTGACGACCTTGGAGCCCGCCGGGGCATCCTTGTCGTAGATCACCAGGCGCAGCAGCACGCGCAGTGGAGCCGCGTAGGTCAGGCCACGCAGCTGGCATTCCTTCACATCGAACACGGGATCGCCGAGGCGATAGCTCACGTATTCGAGCTGAACGTGCCCGGAATAGGAAACAATGGGCAGAACGGAGCGGAACGCCCCATGCAGACCCGTCTCTTCGCGTTCGTCCGGCTTGCGGTCAAGCTGCAGGAACTGCCGATAGGATTCCAGCTGTATAGACAAAAGATAAGGTACATCCAGGATTTGCGGACGCTTGCCGAAATCCTTACGAATGCGTTTCTTTTCGGTATAGCTATAAGCCATCGCGATTCCTCACGTTGAATCCACTAGCCTGCCTCGACCGGGCACGCGAACGACATGTAACAAACAGGAAAAGGCCGGCGGTGAAAAACACCGCCAGCCCCCTGCGATCAACAGCAGAAGTGCTGCGCCAATCTGCGAACTTACTTGAGTTCGACCTTGGCGCCAGCTTCTTCCAGCTGCTTCTTGATGCTTTCGGCTTCGTCCTTGGAAGCGCCTTCCTTGATGGTGGAGGGAGCACCCTCGACCATTTCCTTGGCTTCCTTCAGGCCCAGACCGGTGATGGCGCGGACAACCTTGATGACGTTGACCTTGTTGTCGCCGAAGCTGCTCATGACGACGTCGAACTCGTCCTTGGCTTCAGCAGCGGCTTCACCGGCACCGGCGGCGGCAACCGGAGCAGCAGCAACGGCAGCAGCGGCGGACACGCCGAACTTCTCTTCCATCGCGGAGATCAGGTCGACGACCTCCATGACGGACATGTTGGAAATAGCTTCCAGGATATCTTCTTTGGAAACGGCCATGATGTTTCTCCTGTTAAAAACCCGAATCTGTTAAAAAAATCAGGCAGATGCCTGCTTCTGGTCACGAATGGCTGCAACAGTACGCACGAGCTTGCCGGGGACCTCGTTCATGGTCCGGGCCAGCTTCTCGACCGGGGCCTTCATCAGCGCCATGAGCATGCTGATGGCCTGCTCCTTGGTCGGCAGGCTGGCCAGGCGATCGAGCTCCGAAGCGCCGAGCAGCTGGCCGGAAATGGCCACCAGCTTGACGTTCAGCTTCTCGTTCTGCTTGGCGAAGTCCTTGATCACGCGTGCGGCCGCACCCGGGTCCTCCTGGGAGAACGCGAGCAACAGCTGGCCGGTCAGGCCTTCGTTCATGCATTCGAAGTCAGTGCCTTCGAGCGCACGACGCGCGAGCGTGTTCTTCACCACGCGCAGATAGACACCACCGGCGCGAGCCTTCTTGCGCAGGTCGGTCATCTGCTCCACGGTCAGGCCACGATATTCGGCCGCGATCGCGGAATGAGCGTCTGCAGCCACCGCAGCAACCTCGGAGACAATCTGCTTCTTGTCTTCAAGCGTTAATGCCACGATAACTACCTCCTGGTTTCGGCGGGGATCACTCCACCACCGTTGAGTCGAAACCGCTGCCTTGCGGCAGACAGTCACTTAACGGCGCCCCCTCCACCAGGGATACTGGATTCGGGTTAACCGTCTACGTAGGCGATGCATCCATTAAGTCGGGCAACCCCGACACCTACGGTCTACGACGATACGCATCCTTGCATATCAGGCCTCGGTGCCGCCCGAAGGCGGCACCCCCGACACCTTTCGGCATCAGGCGCCCGCCCGGTCTGGACCGGGCGGGCCAAGCTTGCGGGGAAAAGCCTATGACAGCAGCTTTTCCCGAAAGTTCACTTCCGGATCAGAGCGCCAGGGTCGACTGGTCGACCTGGATGCCCGGCCCCATGGTGGTGGAGACGGTCACGCGCTTGAGGTACTGCCCCTTGGCCGCGGACGGCTTGGCCTTCACCAGGTCGGCCAGCAGTGCGTTCAGGTTTTCCTCGAGCTTGCCGGCCTCGAACTCCACCTTGCCGATGGAGCAGTGAATGATGCCGGCCTTGTCGGTGCGGTAGCGCACCTGACCCGCCTTGGCGTTCTTCACGGCGCCAGCCACGTCCGGGGTCACGGTGCCGACCTTGGGGTTCGGCATCAGGCCGCGCGGACCGAGGATCTGACCCAGCTGACCCACCACGCGCATGGCGTCCGGGGCGGCGATGACCACGTCGAAGTCCATGTTGCCCTTCTTCACTTCGTCGGCCAGGTCGTCCATGCCGACGATTTCGGCGCCGGCATCACGGGCCGCATCGGCCGCCGCGCCCTGGGCGAACACCGCTACGCGCACGGACTTGCCGGTGCCGTTGGGCAGCACGGTGGAACCGCGCACCACCTGGTCGGACTTGCGCGGGTCGACGCCGAGGTTCACGGCGACGTCCACGGATTCGGCGAATTTCGCCTTCGGCAGATCCTTGAGCAGGCCCAGGGCTTCGCTGATCGGGTAGATCTTGCCGGCCTCGACCTTCTCACGGATGGCCTTCATGCGTTTGCTCAGCTTAGCCATCTCACACACCCTCCACTTCAAGACCCATGCTACGGGCGCTGCCAGCAATCGTGCGCACGGCGGCATCGAGATCCGCAGCGGTCAGATCGGGCTCTTTCGCCTTCGCGATTTCTTCCAGCTGGGCGCGCGTCACCTTGCCGACCTTGTTGGTGTTCGGGGTAGCGCTGCCCTTCGGGATACCGGCGGCCTTCTTCAGCAGAATCGCGGCCGGCGGGGTCTTCTTGATGAAGGTGAAGCTGCGGTCACTGTAGACGGTGATCACCACGGGCAGGGGCAGACCCTGCTCCATGCCCTGCGTCTCGGCGTTGAACGCCTTGCAGAATTCCATGATGTTCACGCCGTGCTGACCCAGGGCCGGACCGACCGGCGGACTGGGGTTGGCCTGACCGGCAGGCACCTGCAGCTTGATGTAAGCCTGTACTTTCTTTGCCATGATTTACTCTCCTGTGGGTACGAACGCCTCGCGGCTCCCCTTAACCACCGCGGGACCGGCAAGTCCCGCGGATCGATCAGGCCTTTTCGACCTGGTGGAACTCGAGCTCCACCGGCGTCGAACGACCGAAAATCTGCACCGCCACCAGCAGACGGCTCTTTTCGTAATTGACTTCCTCGACCACGCCGTTGAAGTCGTTGAACGGACCATCGGTCACGCGCACCACCTCGCCGGGCTCGAACAGCACCTTCGGCCGGGGCTTCTCGACGCCTTCCTGGATACGCTGCAGAATGGCCTCGGCCTCGCGATCAGAAATCGGCGCCGGACGATCCGACGAACCGCCGATGAACCCCATCACCTTGGGGGCATCCTTGACCAGATGCCAGGTGTCGTCATCCATTTCCATCTGGACGAGCACATAGCCCGGGAAGAACTTGCGCTCGGAGCGGCGCTTCTGCCCCTCCTTCATCTCGACGACCTCTTCGGTCGGCACGAGAATCTCGCCAAACTTGTCCTCCATGCCGAAGCGCTTGATACGCTCCTGCAGCGAACGTTTGACCTGGTTCTCGAACCCCGAATAGGCGTGGACGACGTACCAACGCATTGCCATGATCAACCTCCAGTCCCGATCAGCAGCTGGATCGCCCACCCGAGGAACATGTCCAACAACCAGAAGAACACACCGACCAGAAGCACCACCAGCAGCACGATCAGCGTGGTCTGCAGGGTTTCGGCACGGGTCGGCCAGACCATCTTGCGCACCTCGGTGCGCGACTCCTGAACAAACCCCCAGAGTCGACGGCCCGGCACGGTCGTCAGCGCAATACCGACGGCCACCGCACATACCGCGATCAGGCCCAGGGCGCGATACAGCGCCGGCTCATCACCGAAATAATAGAAAGCGCCGACCGCCGCAATCGCGAGCAGTAGCGCCACCACCAGTTTGATCGTATCGAAACCGGAACTTTGTACTTCGGCTTTTCCAGCCATGCGTTGTCTGTTGCCTTAAGCCTGTGTTCAGCGGGGACGGCGCGCCATCTGGGAAGATGGCAGGCCAGGAGGGACTTGAACCCCCAACCTGCGGTTTTGGAGACCGCTGCTCTGCCAATTGAGCTACTGGCCTGTAGAAAACCCCTAAAACGTGAAAGAACGGAGGGCGCCACGCCCTCCGCTCAGAGCTTTGTTGCTAACGCGGTGCCCGATTACTCGATAATCTTGGACACGACGCCGGCGCCGACGGTACGGCCGCCTTCGCGGATCGCGAAACGCAGGCCCTCTTCCATCGCGATCGGCGCGATCAGCGACACCGTCATCTTGACGTTGTCGCCCG
>JABURS010000016.1 GCA_014762505.1 Chromatiales bacterium
GGCCAGATGCCAAGCTCGTCCCTCCACCCCGACAAGCCCTTTCTGGCCTGTCGGGGCACAACATACAAGCTGCGCCAGCTGCGATGGCCATGCCGGAACGAGGCCGCCACCCCCCCAATCGCGCCTTGCAGCGCGCCTACGCGCAGGCCGGCCCTCACCACTCTGTGTGCTCTGTGCCCTCTGTGGCAAAGAATCCTGGAGCCTGTTTTCAGGCGTACAGGAGACGACCCTTGGGCTCGGGAATTGGGCGGCCTAGCTCCTCGGCGGTCTCGATCCATGCCTGGATGCAGTCCTGGGCGTTGGCTACGGCCTGTTCGTAGGTCTCGCCGTCCGCCACACAGCCCGCCAGTTCCGGCACTTCCACGATGAAGGCCTGGTCTTCCGGGCTCCAGTAGATGATGAGTTCGTATCTAATCGACATCCGTCTCTCCCAGTCGATAGGCCAACAGTATATTGCGGAGCTGTTTCACTTGATAGGGCTTCGCCAGGCGGCCCTTGGGCTGAAAATTGAGTATCTCTGCGATACGTTCATGCGTGTAAATGTGATGGCTGCCTCTGATGCGCTCTTCAAATCCCAGCCGGATGAGCAGCTGGCAGAGGCCCTTGAATTCGATGTTTGCATCGGCGGTGCCAGACAGTATTTTGTCGCGCAGTTTCGCATGCTTTCCCATGGTGTGGTCCGTTCTTCCTGAACTGTGGATGGGTGCGCTGGGCTGTCAGGTAAGTGTAGGCGTCTCTGGTTTCGTGTCCACTATTCCGGGTCCGTCCCTTGACTGTCTTCCGCGTTATCGCGTGAGGGCGCTGCCCGATAAAGCCATGAAGCCGAAGATTTTTTGCCACAGAGGGCACAGAGGGCGCAGAGGGGGATGGCGGAGATCTTCTTGCCGATGCCAGCCAATGCGTTGGCCATTGACGGTGGGCACGGCATTGGGTTCTGCGGTAGGAGCCGAGCCCTCTCGGCGATAACCTTCGGTGCCAGAGCCCTATCGGCCAGGGGGCTGGCCTCCTACGGGAGGTGGGAGGGCGAGACGAGGTAGGCGTTAGGCAGAGAGCGCCCGTTTATGCGCACTCTAAGTGCCATGCCTGATCGCGCCTTGCAGCGCTCCTACGCGCAGGCCGGCCCTCACCACTCTGTGTTCTCTGTGCCCTCTGTGGCAAAAATCTCATGCCGGATAAACGCGGGCACCTGTAGCCGTGGCTTGAGCTGGTTCAGGCCCGGGGCGACCGGGGCGGGTGGTTGTTGTTGTCCTGCGACGCGGTGGCGTGCAGTTGGAGCCCAAGGGCGGAGATGACCTTCATGACCGTATCGAAGCTGGGTACGCGTTCGCCGGAAAGCGATTTATACAGGCTTTCGCGTGAAAGACCGGTTTCGGCGGCGAGGCGGCTCATGCCGCTTGCGCGGGCGATATCACCCAGGGCCTTGGCAATGAAGGCGGCATCGTCACCGGCCTCCTCGAGACAGGCCTCCAGATAGGCGGCCATTTCCTCCGGTGTGCGCAGGTGTTCGGCAACGTCGTAGCGCGTGGTTGCTGGTTTACTCATGGGTCGCTCCGCAGGGTGCTTGCCAACCGTTTGGCGACAACAACGTCCATGTCCATGGCTTGTGTGCGCTTGTCGCCTCCGGCGAGAAGCAGGATGAGCTGTTTTCCCTGCTGGATGTAGTACACCCGTTAACCCGGGTCATGGTCGATGCGTAATTCGGAAACGCCCTCGCCAACGGGGCGCACATCACCCAGGTTGCCCATGGCAAGACGTTCAATGCGCACCATGATGCGCGCTCTGGCGCGAATATCGCGCAGATCGTCCAGCCAGCGGGCGAAGACATCCGTGTTTCGCAGCTCCATGGGATCAATGTAGCCCTGCGGCTACAGTTCGTCAATGACCGGCTGCTGTCCCATTAGCCGGTATGGCGACTTTTTCGGGGAGCCTGTCAGTCCTGTCTCACCCTCACCCTTCACCCTTCACATCCCTCCTTTCCCACACAATCCCTGTCATTACCACCCCGCCGTCGCGTGTTATCATTCCCTCTCTTCTGAATTCACGACCTTCGATGGGTGACCATGAGCGCTGACAGCGCCCGCATTCGCGAGATTCCCTATAACTACACCTCGTTTTCCGACCGGGAGATCGTGATCCGGTTTCTCGGTGCCGAGGCCTGGGAGACGCTGAACCGCCTGCGCGGGGAGCGCCGTACGGGGCGCTCGGCGCGGATGCTGTTCGAGGTGCTGGGGGACATGTGGGTGGTGTCCCGCAACCCCTATATCCAGGACGACCTGCTGGCCAACCGCAAGCGCCTGGCCTCGCTGGTGCACGCCATGCGCCACCGCATCGCGCAGATCCGCGAGCGGGCCGAGGGCAACGACCTGGCGCTGGCCCTGGCCGACCAGGCCGACGCCGCGGTGGGGCGCTTCGAGGCTTGGTTCCCGGCCCAGCGCCAGCTGCGCCGCCGGGCGGCCCAGCGCTTCGCCAGGTACACCCGCAAGGACAACATCGACGTCGGTGGCCTGGCGCGCGTCTCGCACGTGACAGACGCCACCGACTGGCGCGTGGAATTCCCCTTCGTGGTGCTCACCCCGGACTCCGAGGCCGAGATGGCCGGCCTGGTGAAGGCCTGTATCGAGCTCGGACTCACCGTGATCCCGCGCGGGGGCGGCACGGGCTACACGGGTGGCGCGGTGCCGCTGGACGCCATGAGCGCGGTGATCAACACCGAGAAGCTCGAGGGGCTGGGCACGGTGGAGCTGCGCAACATCCCGGGCGTGGCCGAGCCGGTGCCGACGGTGCGCGCCGAGGCGGGCGTGGTGACGCGCCGCGTCTCCGAGCTCGCCTACCGGCATGGCTATGTGTTCGCCGTGGACCCCACCTCGCAGGACGCCTCCACCATCGGCGGCAACATCGCCATGAATGCCGGCGGCAAGAAGGCGGTGCTCTGGGGCACGACCATCGACAACCTCGTCTCCTGGCGCATGGTCACGCCGGACGCCGAGTGGCTGGAGGTGGAACGCCTCAACCACAACCGCGGCAAGATCCACGACCAGGACGAGGTGCAGTTCCGCATCACCCGCTACGCCGCCGACGGCGAGACGGTGCAGGGCGAGCCGGAGATCCTCCGCTTCCCGGGCCGCGCCTTCCGCAAGCAGGGCCTGGGCAAGGACGTGACGGACAAGTTCCTGGGCGGGCTGCCGGGCGTGCAGAAGGAGGGCTGCGACGGGCTGATCACCTCCGGCGTGTTCGTGCTGCATCGCGAGCCCAAATACCTGCGCACCGTGTGCCTGGAGTTCTACGGCACCGACCTGCACGAGGCCGTGCCGGCCATCGTCGAGATCAAGAACGCCCTGGATGCCGATGACGCCGTGGTGCTCTCGGGTCTGGAGCACCTGGACGAGCGCTACGTGAAGGCGGTGAAGTACACGCCCAAGGGCGCGCGCGGGCAGATGCCCAAGATGGTGCTCATCGCCGACATCGCCGGCGACGACGAGAACCGGGTGGCCGCCGCCGCCTCCGAGGTGATCCGCCTGGCCAATGCGCGCAACGCCGACGGCTTCGTGGCCGTGAGCCCCGAGGCGCGCCGCCAGTTCTGGGCCGACCGCGCACGTACCGCCGCCATCGCCGCCCACACCAACGCCTTCAAGATCAACGAGGACGTGGTGATCCCGCTGGAGCGCCTGGCCGAGTACTCAGAGGGCATCGAGCGCATCAACATCGAGCAGTCCATCCGCAACAAGCTGTGCATCGTGGAGGCCACCCTGGAATGCCTGGCCGGCGACTTCCCGGAGCTGCGCCGGGTGCCGGGCTTCGAGGCCAGCGACGAGGCCGCGCAGAGCCTGAAGGCCAAGATCGCGGCCGCCAGCGAGCACCTGCGCGCGGTGCAGACGCGCTGGGAGGCCATCCTCGAACGTTTCGACACGCCGGCCGCCGAGGCCGACGCCCTGCTGGACGATACTGCCCGCGCCGACCGGCGGCCGACCGACCGCGTCATCGACCTGCTGCTGCGCCGCTCCCTGCGCATCTCCTATCGCCGCGAGGTGGAGCGGCCCGTGAAGGAGATGTTCAGCGGCCGCGAGCTGGAGCCGCTGCGCGCGCGCCTGGACAAGATCCACGGCAAGATCCTCTCCAGCCGCCTGTTCGTGGCCCTGCACATGCACGCGGGCGACGGCAACGTGCACACCAACATCCCGGTGAACTCCAACGACTACGCCATGCTGCACGAGGCCGAGCGCGTGGTGGACGCGGTGATGGCGCTGGCCACCCGCCTGGGCGGCGTGATCTCGGGCGAGCACGGCATCGGGCTGACCAAGATGCAGTACCTGGGCGCCGAGGCCATCGAGCAGTTCGCCAGCTACAAGCAGAAGGTGGACCCGGAAGGCCGCTTCAACCGCGGCAAGCTGATGCCGGGCTCCGGCCTGCAGGACGCCTACACCCCCTCGCTGCGCCTGTTGCAGCAGGAGGCGCTGATCCTCGAGCAGAGCGAGCTCGGCGCGCTCAACGAGGACATCAAGGACTGCCTGCGCTGCGGCAAGTGCAAGCCCGTGTGCACCACCCACGTGCCGCGCGCCAACCTGCTGTACTCGCCGCGCAACAAGATCCTGGGCACCGGGCTCATCATCGAGGCCTTCCTCTACGAGGAACAGACCCGCCGCGGTATCTCGCTGCGGCACTTCGACGAGATGAACGACGTGGCCGACCACTGCACCGTATGCCACAAGTGCGCCACGCCCTGCCCGGTGAACATCGACTTCGGCGACGTGTCCATCCGCATGCGCAACATCCTGCGCGAGCAGGGACAGAAGCGCTTCAGCGCCGGCACCTGGGCCTCCATGGCCTTCCTCAACGTGAAGGATCCGCGCACCATCAAGCTGATGCGCACCGCCATGATCGGCTGGGGCTACAAGGCCCAGCGCCTGGCCCACGGTATTCTGAAAAACACGCGCCTGCTGCGCCGCAACAAGCGCCCCGAGAGCACCACGGGCCGGGCGCCGATCGTCGCCCAGGTGGTGCACTTCGTGAAAAAACCCCTGCCGGGCGCGCTGCCCAGCCGCACCACGCGCGGCATGCTGGGGCTGGAGGACGAGAAGATCGTGCCCATCATCCGCGACCCGCGGAAGGTGACGGAAGAGAGCGATGCCGTGTTCTACTTCCCGGGCTGCGGCTCCGAGCGCCTGTTCAGCCAGATCGGCCTGGCCACGCTCGCCATGCTCTACGAGGTGGGCGCCCAGGTGGTGCTGCCGCCGGGGTATCTGTGCTGCGGCTACCCGCAGACCTCGGGCGGCGACGCCGAGAAGGGCCAGCAGATCACCACGGAAAACCGCGTGCTGTTCCATCGCGTGGCCAACACGCTCAACTACATGGACATCAAGACGGTCATCGTCTCCTGCGGCACCTGCATGGACCAGCTGCTGAAGTACGAATTCCAGAAGATCTTCCCGGGCTGCCGCCTGCTCGACATCCACGAATATCTGATGGAAAAGGGCGTGAAGCTCGACGACGTGGAGGGCGTGCAGTACATGTACCACGACCCCTGCCACACGCCGATGAAGCAGCACAACCCGATCAAGGTCGCGGGCGCGCTGATGGGCCAGGACGTGCAGCTCTCCGACCGCTGCTGCGGCGAGGCCGGCACCTTCGCCGTGAGCCGCCCCGACATCGCCACCCAGGTGCGCTTCCGCAAGCAGGAAGAACTGCACAAGGGCATCGAGCAGCTCACCGGTCAGCCCGTCGCCCGGGCCGGCAACGTCAAGCTGCTCACCTCCTGCCCCGCCTGCCAGCAGGGCCTCTCGCGCTACGGAGAGGAGACGGGGCTGGACACCGACTACATCGTCGTGGAGCTCGCCAACCACCTGCTCGGCGAGAACTGGCAGAGTCAGTTCATAGACAGGGCCCGCAACGGCGGCATCGAAAAGGTGCTGCTCTGACGGGCAGCTCGTAGCCGGTTGTAAAACCGGCGCCATGGTTCCGCTGTAGGAGTGGTGCGAGCCGCGATGCCGATATCCGGCGAAGCTGCCGTGCCCGATCGCGCCTTGCAGCGCTCCTACGGAGCCGCGGTTTTTATTGTAGGAGCGGTGCAAGCCGCGATGCCGATGTCGGGCGAAGCTGCCAGACCTTATCGCGCCTGGCGGACGCTCCTACGGAGCCGCGGTTTTTGTTGTAGGAGCGGTGCGAGCCGCGATGCCGGTGTCCGGCGAAGCTGCCGTGCCCGATCGCGCCTTGCAGCGCTCCTTCGGAGCCGCGGTTTTTGTTGTAGGAGCGGTGCGAGCCGCGATGCCGCTGTCGGGCGAAGCTGGCATGCCTTATCGCGCCTGGCGGACGCTCCTACGGAGCCGCGGTTTTTGTTGTAGGAGCGGTGCAAGCCGCGATGCCGATGTCGGGCGAAGCTGCCAGCCCTCATCGCGCCTGGCGGACGCTCCTACGGGTGCCAGGGTTGTATCGCCGGTGATCGTCGGGTCTAATGCCCACGTCAGCTTCATCTCCAGGGAATGGAGGGCTTCATGGCAAGACAAGGACCGCATGGCCGGGCGTTACGCCATGGACGTTATTCTGAGCCCGGTCGCATCTACCACGTCATTTCCACCACCCGGCAACGCTTGCCGTTGCTCTCCTCATTCGAATCCGGGCGTGCCGTGGTTGCGGCGATGAGGCGTCTGGATGAATCCGCCGCCACCGATACCCTGGCCTTCGTCGTGATGCCGGATCATGTCCATTGGCTCTTCGAGCTTGGCAGGGCCATGCCGTTGTCGCGTGTGGTGGGGAGCTTCAAGAGCCATAGCGCCCGTGAGCTGAACAGGCATCATGCACATCCTTGCCGAACGGTCTGGCAACGGGGCTTCTTCGATCACGCCATTCGCGCGGAGGAAGATATTCGCGCGGTGGCCCGTTACATCGTGGCCAATCCGCTCAGGGCGGGGCTGGTCACGTCGCTGCGGGATTATCCCCTGTGGGATGCGAAATGGGTTTAGCTGCCGCCCCTTATCGCGCCTTGCAGCGCTCCTACGTAGCCGCGGTTTTTGTAGGAGCGGTGCAAGCCGCGATGGCGCTGTTGCGAGAATCTGCCGCCCCCTTATCGCGCCTTGCAGCGCTCCTACGTAGCCGCGGTTTTATTGTAGGAGCGGTGCCAGACGCGATGCCGGTACGGGGCGATGCTAGTCGTGATCCCAGTACCAGGTGTCGCCGATGCGGATCACGTCGATGGCGGCTTCGCGGCGGCCGTTGCGGTCGATGGTCTTCTTGTAGATGGCCTTGTCCGGTCCCGGGGGCAGGGCCTCGTACTGGCGGTGTACGCGCCGCATGATCGTCTCGCTGTATTCCAGCACCACCACGACCTCGGCCTTCTGCCACTGACCGCCTGCTTCCGTGTAGCGCAGTCCGCGGTGTTCCCTGATGACGAAGCCCTTCCAGAAGTCGCGCCAGCGGCTGGAGCGGATGGTGGGTTCGTGTCGGGGGGTGGCGAGCATCACCATGGTGTCCACGTCGTCGGCCTGATTGGCGGTGAGGAAGGTCTCGACGAGGCGCTGCGGGTCGCTGCCGGCGACGGCCGGGGACGCCCAGGGCAGAAACGCGGCGACGAGCAGGGTGAGCAGCTGGCGTCGGGACATCGGCATGGGGTTCGGTGTGGGCATGGGGCAAGCATAACGGGACCAGCGGCCTGGTGCGACCATGCCGGCGGGCGGTCTATTCGGAGCGCAGGGCCTCGATGGGGTCGAGCCCCGCGGCGCGCCGTGCCGGGATGACGCCCGCGGCCAGCCCGACAGCGGCGGCGAGCAGCTCGGCGAAGAGCACGTAGCTGAGCGGGGTGTGGGTGGGCAGGGCCGGGACGGTGGCGCCGAGCAGCCAGGCGCCACCGACACCGAGGAGGAGGCCGGCGGCGCCGCCGATGCTGGCGAGCACCACGGCCTCGCCGATGAACAGCGACAGCACCTGCCGGCGACTGGCACCGAGGGCGCGCAGCAGGCCGATCTCGCCGGTGCGCTCGTTCACCGAGATGATCATGATGGTGAGGATGCCCACGCCGCCGACCACCAGCGAGATACCCCCCAGCGCACCCACCGCCAGGGTGAGGATGTCGAGGATGCCACCCAGGGTCTCGAGCATGTCGTCCTGGGTGGTGATGGTGAAGTCCTCGAAGCCGTGGCGGGCGATGAGGATGCGGCGGATCTGCGCGGCCACCTCGACGCTGCTGGCGCCCGGCTCGTAGACCACGTCGATCTCCATCACGCCTTCGCGATTGAACATGGCCAGTGCCCGGCCGGTGGGGATGTACACGGTGTCGTCGAGGTCGAAGCCCAGCATCTGGCCCTTGGATTCCATCACGCCGATCACGCGGTAGCGTTCGCCGCCGATGCGCACGATCTCGCCGAGCGGGTTCTGCGTGCCGAACAGTTCGTCGCGCAGCGTGCTGCCGAGGACGGCGAAGGCCCGTGCGGTGCGCGGGTCCTCGTCCGGCAGGAAGCGGCCGACGGCGGGCTGGAGCTTGAGCACGTCCGGTGTCTGCGCCCCGGCGCCGAACACGGTGACGCTGCGCCCGCGCTTGCCGTATTCCACCTCGGCGCTGCCCTGCACGAAGCTCGTCACGCCGCGCACCTGCGGGATGTGCGCCAGGGCATCGGCATCGTCCAGGGTGAGCGGGCGGGTGGTGTTGAATACCGCGCCGGAGACGCCATGGGTGGTGGTCCGGCCCGGATTGACGGCAACGATATTCGTGCCGAACTGGGTGAACTCGGCGAGCACGAACTTGTGGATGCCCTCGCCCACGGAGGTGAGCAGCACCACGGCGCCAATGCCCACGGCGATGCCCAGCGCGGTGAGAAAGCTGCGCATCCGATGGGCGATGATCGCGCTGGAGGAGAGTTTCAGGAAGTCGCGGCTGTGCATGCGATTGCTTCTGTCCTAGCGCCGCGCCAGCGCCTGCACGGGATCGAGGCGGGCAGCGCGTCGTGCGGGCATCACCCCGAATACCAGCCCCGTGACCAGCGAGATGCCCACGGCCGCACCCAGCGCCCAGTTGGGCGGGCTCAGGGGGAAGTTGGGAAACATCTGCCCGAGGATGCCGATGCCGATATAGGCCAGCACGATGCCGAGTGCGGCCCCGAGCAGCGAGAGCATGGCCGCCTCGGTGAGGAACAGGCGCAGGATCTGGCCGCCGGAGGCCCCCACCGCCTTGAGCAGGCCGATCTCGGTGGTGCGCTGGGAGACGGCCACCAGCATCACGTTCATGATCAGCACGCCCGCCACCCCGAGGCTGATGGCGGCGATGCCGCCCACCGCCAGGGTGAGCGCGGTGAGGATGCGGTCGAAGGTGGCGAGCACCGCGTCCTGGGTGATGACGGTGACGTCGTCCTTGCCGTCATGACGCTCGCGGATGATCTCGCGCGCCGCCGCCACCGCGCGCGGGATGGATTCGCGGGCGCGGGCCTCCACCAGGATGCGGAACAGCCCCTCGGTGTCGAAGAGCTGCTGGGCCGAGGCCACCGGGATGAAGACCGAGTCACCGATGTCGGCCCCGAGCGACTCGCCCTTATCGGTGAGGATGCCGATGACACGGTAGCGCCGGTCTTCGATGCGCACCCATTCACCCAGCGCGGAGGCGTTGCCGAAGAGCTCGCGCCGGACCCTGGCCCCCAGCACCACCACGTTGCTGGCCCGTTCGGCCTCGCCGGCCGGCAGGAAGCGGCCCTGCGCCATCTCCAGCTCGCGCACCGGCTGCATCTCGGCGGTGGTGCCGAGGATCATCACCTCGCGCCGCAGCCCGCCGTAGGCGATGTTCGCGGTACCGACGATCAGCGGCGCGACGTTGCGCACGGCGGAACTGCGGTAGAGGGCCAGCGCGTCGCCCAGGGTGAGGTCGCGGGCGGTGGCCCCGACCATGGGCGGGGCGCCGCCGGTGGTCTCCGAGCGGCCCGGCAGCACGATCACCATGTTCGAGCCCAGCGCGGAGAAGCGGTCCAGCACGTACTGGCGCGCCCCTTCGCCGAGCGAGGTGAGCAGCACCACGGCGGTCACGCCGATGGACATGGCGAGCAGCATCAGCAGCGTGCGGGTGGGGTAGCCCGTGAGCGAGCGGTAGCCGAAGCGCAGGGTGTCCTCGGGGCTCATGACGGGGTCTGCCTTACGTCCTCGACGATGGCGCCGTCCACCATGTGGATGCGGCGCGTGGCGCGCCGGCCGAGCGCCTCGTCGTGGGTGACCACCAGCAGGGTGATGCCGCGGTTGTTGAGGGTCTCGAGGATCTCCACCACCTCGCCGCCGGAGGCGCTGTCGAGGTTGCCGGTGGGCTCGTCGGCCAGCAGCACCGGCGGGTCCATGATGGTGGCGCGCGCGATGGCCACGCGCTGGCGCTGTCCGCCCGAGAGCTGTTCCGGACGATGGGCGGCGCGCGGCGTGAGCCCCAGCGAGGCCAGCGCGGCCTCCACCTTGCCCCGGCGCTCGGCCGGGTCCATCCCGGCCAGGACCAGCGGCAGCTCCACGTTCTCGAAGGCCGTGAGCCGCGGGATGAGGTGAAAGAACTGGAACACGAAGCCGATCTTGTCGCGGCGCAGGGCGGCGCGTTCGTCGTCGCTGAGGCTGGAGGAGTCCACCTCGTCCAGGTGGTAGGTGCCCGAGCTGGGGCGGTCCAGAAGGCCCAGGATGTTCAGCAGGGTGGACTTGCCCGAGCCCGAGGGGCCCATGATGGAGAGGTACTCGCCGGCCTCGACGTCGAGGTTCACGTCGTTGAGGGCATGCACCTTCTCGTCGCCCACCTCGAAGAGGCGGTTGATGCCGGTGAGCCGGATCATGGCCGCTCGTCGCCCACCCGCACCGGCACGCTGTCGGCCAGGCCCGCGCGGTCGATGGAGGTGACGACCTGCTCGCCGGCCGCGAGCCCGTCCAGCACCTCGGTGTAGCTCCAGTTGGACAGGCCGGTCTGGATGCTGCGCCGTTCGGCGGTGCCGCGCGGGGTCACGACGTAGATGCGCTCGCCGTCGATCACCGCCTCGGTGGGCACGCGCAGCGTATCCTCGCGGCGGTCCAGCAGCACCTCGACGTCGGCACTGTAGCCGGCCAGCAGGTCGAGGATGTCCTCGGCCACCACGAACTCGGCCTCGATGTCGACGGTGCGGGCCTGCTTCTCGTAGTCCACCACGTAGCTGCCGATACGCCGCACGCGGCCTTCGAAGGCGCGGTTCTTGAAGGCGTCCAGGGTGATGCGGGCGGGCATGTCGACGGCGATGCCCGGGGCGTCGACCTCGTCGATGGGGGCGGTGACGTAGAAGCAGGTATTGTCGATCAGGTCGATGGCGGGCGGGATGGCCACGCCGACGGGGGAGGGGGTGACGAACTCGTTGAGCTCGGCGGTGATCTCGGCCACCACCCCTTCGAAGGGGGCGCTCAGGCGGGTGCGCTCCAGGTTGGCGGCCGCCACCTTCATGCTGGCGACACTCACGTTGGCGCGGGCCACCGCCGCCTGACACTGGGCGCGCAGGGCGCGGGCATTGGTGTCGGCGCGGTCGGCCTGTTCCTCCGAGGCCAGGCCGTCGCGGCGCAGGCGGGCGATGCGTGCCGCCTCGCGGTCGGCGGCGTCGGCCTGGGTACAGCTCGATCGGGCCGTGGCCTGGGCGGCCTGTGACTCGGCGGCGGCCAGTTCCACCTGGGCCCGGAGGTCGTTGTTCCACAGCTCCAGCAGCAGCTGGCCGGCCTCGACGAAATCGCCTTCCTGCACCGGCAGGGCGGCCACCTGGCCGCCGATGCTCGGCGTGAGCTGGGCACGGCGACAGGCCTCGACGGTGCCGGCGCGGGTGTTGGCCACGGTGCGTTCCACCGTGCCGCGCTCCGCCGTCACGGCGCGTACCGTGATGGGCTCGGGTCGGGTGTTCCACCAGATGAGGGCCGCGATGACGGCGATGATGCCGACGATGACGGCGATGCGGATGGGGCGACGACTCACGCAGGACTCCTCGGCTCGTTGGGAGACACCGGATGGCGTCCCCAGACATAACTCTAGTGGAGTGCGGCGCGGGGGGGAATGACCGGGGTCAGTACCCGGCCTGCGTCAGGCCGGGCCTGCCGACGCGCAAACCGTGCGCCGGCAGGCTGTGGTCGGTATCCAGGCCCTCGTATTCTCAGGCCCTCGTATCCTCAGGCCTTGGGCACCGCGCGCACGGAGTAGTACAGGTCCTGGTCGATGATCTCGAACAGGCGGTCGATGTTCGGGTGCTTGCCCGGGTTGGCCTTCGCGTCCTCGACGTGCTCGGCGTAGAGTTCCAGCGCCTTCTGTGCCGCCTTCGGGCCCACGCCGCCGAACTCCACGGCCACCTCGTAGTACACCTTGAGCGAGCCGGCGCTGCCTTCCCTGTTCTCGATCACGAAGTCGGGCTCGTAGCCGTCACCGTAGAATTCCAGCGCGGCGAGGTTGTCGGTGTTCTGCTTCAGGGTTTCCAGGTTCTCTTTGAAGGTCGGCATGGTGTGGTGGATCCAGGTCGTCTGAATGAGTGGGCGGCAGTGTATGCGAAGCCTGCCAGGGGCTCAACTTCACCGCCGTGGCCGCGGGTGCCGACAGGGTCAGAACCCGTCGTCCAGCGCGAAGCCGCGCATCATCACCTCGCCGGTCTGCCAGGCCGTCTCCCAGCGGTCTGCCGGGGCCTCGAACCACATCACGTAGAGGGTGTCGGTCTGCCGGTTGCCGATGGCCAGCATGTACATGGTGATGACGCTGCCCGGGCGGGCCTCGTGGGTGAACTCGCAGCCGTAGCCCGCGAACGGCCCCTGCTCGAACTCCCAGGCCTTCGCGCCCTCGTAGCTGTCGGCGCAGCGGCGGATATAGGCCTCGGCGTAGGAGGCCGCGTTGTGCTGGCCGGTGCGGGCCTGCATCTGCGGGATCACGTTCAGGCTCAGCCCCACCTCGAACAGCTCGCCCGGCACGATGGCCGTCTCGGTGACGAAATAGGCCAGCGTGCCCTCGTTCTGCTCCTGGCGGAAATGCCAGCCCACCGGGACCAGCAGGTGGGCGTTCGCCGGCTCCAGGCGCTGCCAGTCGAAGCCCGCGGGCGGGGCGGGCAGCTCCGGGCCCTGTGCCAGCACGGGCGGCGCCAGGGTGAACAGCAGCGAAAAGAGCAGCAGCAGTCGGGGCATGGGCCCTCCCGGAAGGCGATGACGTGAGCCTGCGACTATAGCACGCGCCTGGTGCACTCCCCGGGCCATCCCCCGCTTGCGGTATACTGCCCGCTTTCGTCAAACCGCCAGCCCCAGGGGCCGAATCCATGCAGAAGAGCCGCTACCTTGAAACCGCCATCCAGGCCGCCCGGGCCGCGGAGGCCGTCATCCGCAAGTACTACCTCGGCGAGTTCGAGGTTGAGCTCAAGGCCGACCAGAGTCCCGTCACCGTGGCCGACGTGGAGACCGAGAAGACCATCCGGCAGATCATCCTCGACGCCTTCCCGGATCACGGCTTCTTCGGCGAGGAGACCGGCAAGGTCAACGCGGACGCCGAGTACAACTGGCTCATCGACCCCATCGACGGCACCAAGAGCTTCGTGCGCCGCTACCCCTTCTTCTCCACCCAGATCGCGCTGATGAAGGGCGACGAACTCATCATGGGCGTCTCCAACGCCCCCGTGTTCGGCGAGATGGCCTATGCCGAGAAGGGCTGCGGTGCGTATCTCAACGACGAGCCCATCCGGGTGAGCGACATCAGCGAGATCGGCAAGGCCACCCTCTCGCTTGGCAACATCGCCACCGTCGCCGGCAGCCAGCAGTGGGGCAAGGTGGGCGAGCTGGTGCAGGGCGTGAACCGCGTGCGCGGCTACGGCGATTTCTACCACTACCACCTGCTGGCCTCGGGCAGGATCGACATCGTGCTCGAGTCGGATGTGAACATCCTCGACATCGCCGCCCTGTCGGTGATCGTGGAAGAGGCCGGCGGCAAGTTCACGGACCTAGAGGGCCGGCCGCTCAACCTCGCCACCCGCAGCGTGCTGGCCTGCAATTCCGCAGCCATGCATCAGCAGGTATTCGACGCCATCCAGGTATAGGTGGCGCGCCTGCCGAAGTCCGGGTTCGAGGGCAGGCGCTGCGCTTGTGCCCTCTGGGTGCAAGCTGCGATGCCCGGTGCCGGGTGAAGGTACCGCCCCGATCGCGCCTTGCAGCGCTCCTACGAGAGCAGTGGTTTTCTGTAGGAGCTGCGCAAGCTGCGATGCCCATACCGGAGACGGAGCTGCCAACCCTGATCGCGCCTTGCGGGCGCTCCTACGGGTGCTGGCCTTTCTCTGTGCCCTCTGTGGGGCTTAGACCTTCCGCCTCTCGCCTGACACCCGTCAACCCAGGAACCGCCGGTACACCGGGTTCTCGGTCTCTTCCCAGTACGGATAATTGAGTTGTTCGAGGAAGTCGCGCAGGCGCTTGTCGTCTGCGCGCGGCACCTGCATGCCCACCAGGACGCGGCCGTAGGCGGCGCCGTGGTTGCGGTAGTGGAAGAGGGTGATGTTCCAGTCCTGGCCCATGTGGGTGAGGAAGTTGAGCAGGGCGCCCGGGCGTTCCGGGAATTCGAAGCGGAACAGGCGCTCGTTTTCCACCTCGGGGGCGTGGCCGCCGACCATGTAGCGCAGGTGCAGCTTGGCGACCTCGTTGTCGGTGAGGTCCTCGACGTCGTAGCCCTTGTCGCGCAGGTCCGTCATCAGCGCCTCGCGGGCGTCGCCGCCGTTGGCGACCTTCACGCCGACGAAGATCTGGGCGTCGCGGTGATCGGCGTAGCGGTAGTTGAACTCGGTGATGCCCCGTTTACCGATGGCGCGGCAGAACTTGCGGAAGCTGCCCGGGCGTTCCGGGATGGTGGCGGCGAACAGGGCCTCGCGGCGCTCGCCGATCTCGGCCCGCTCGGCCACATGGCGCAGGCGGTCGAAGTTGATGTTCGCCCCGCTGGCGATGGCGATGAGGTTCCGGCCCTCGCAGCCCTCGCGCTGTACGTAGTTCTTGAGGCCGGCGATGGACAGGGCCCCGGCGGGCTCCAGCATGGTGCGGGTGTCGTCGAAGCCGTCCTTGATCGCCGCGCAGATCTCGTCGGTGCTGACCAGCATCACCTCGTCGACGTGCTGCCGGGCGATCTTGAAGGTCTCCTTGCCGATCTGCTTCACGGCCACGCCATCGACGAAGATGCCGACCTGGTCGAGCACCACGCGACGGCCCTTTGCCATGGCGTGATGCAGGGTGGGCGCGTCGTCCGGCTCCACGCCGATGATGCGGATCTCGGGGCGCAGGTACTTGAGGTAGGCCGCCACGCCGGCGATCAGTCCACCGCCGCCCACGGGTACGAATACGGCATCGATCGCATCCGGGTGCTGGCGCTGCAGCTCCATGCCGATGGTGCCCTGCCCGGCGATGACGTCGAGGTCGTCGTAGGGGTGGATGAAGGTCATGCCGTCGCGTGCGGCCAGCTCCTGGGCATGGGCATAGGCCTCGTCGAAGGCGTCGCCCTTGAGGATGGCCTTGCCGCCCAGCGCACGCACCGACTCCACCTTGATCTCCGGCGTGGTGCGCGGCATCACGATCACCGCCTTGATGCCGAGCTGTCTACCCGCCAGGGCGACACCCTGGGCATGGTTGCCGGCCGAGGCGGCGATCACGCCGCGCGCCTTTTCGGTGTCCGTCAGGTGGAAGATCCTGTTGTAGGCCCCACGCAGCTTGAAGGAGAACACGGGTTGCAGGTCCTCGCGTTTCAGCAGGACGCGGTTGTTCAGCCGGCGCGACAGCGCGGCCGCCTCCATGAGCGGCGTTTCGAGGGCCACGTCGTAGACGCGGGCGGTGAGGATACGTTCGATGAGCGAGCGGGACATGCGGCTAAGATACAGGGCCGCGGTATTGGCCGACAAGCGCGCTGTGTACCCAAGCCCTTGTCGTTAGGGAAAAATATCCGTATCTTGGCTGGTTTCGCGGCACGGTGGCCCAGCCTGTGCCCGGCCGCTTCCCCCGATTTTCGGAACCCCCGTCAATGACCGGGCGGTTTCGCGCAACCTTCGAGGATATACGCATGAACCAGGACGAAATGAAGAGGGCCGCGGCCGAGGCCGCGCTCGAATACGTCGAATCCGGCATGATCGTCGGCATCGGTACCGGTTCCACCGCCAACCACTTCATCGACCTGCTGGCCGGCATGAAGGGCAGGATCGACGGTGCCGTGGCCAGTTCCGAGGCCAGTGCCGAGCGCCTCAAGGGCCACGGCATCCGCGTGATGGACCTCAACAGTGCCGGCCAGCTCTCGCTCTACGTGGACGGCGCGGACGAGTCCAACCGTCACCTGCACCTGATCAAGGGCGGCGGCGGTGCGCTGACCCGCGAGAAGATCGTGGCCGGCGCCTCCGACAAGTTCGTCTGTATCGCCGATGGCAGCAAGCTGGTCGATGTGCTGGGCGCCTTTCCGCTGCCCATCGAGGTCATCCCCATGGCCCGCAGCCTGGTGGCCCGCAAGCTGGTGAAGATGGGTGGTCAGCCCGTGCTGCGCGAAGGCTTCACCACGGACAACGGCAACATCATCCTGGACGTGCACAACCTGCAGATCATGGAGCCGGAGAAGATGGAGACCGCAATCAACCAGATTCCGGGCGTGGTCACGGTCGGGATCTTCGCCCACCGCGGCGCGGACGTGTTGATCCTGGGTACGCCGGAAGGGGTGAAGAAGATCGAGGCCTGAGGGCCAGGAAGCAACCGGTCGATCATCCCATCGGCTGATAGCCCGAAGCCGCTTGCCACAGAGGACACAGGGCCGCAGGTGGTGTTGATGCGGTGCAGCGGGACTGTGATCCAGGGTGGGCACTGATCTTCCGGCGAAGCCTGCTCTGTGCCCTCTGTGGCAAATCCGCCTTGGACCGCGATGACTGGAGGCCTGGCTGAGACAAGGCCCCATGAAAAAGGCCCGCCGTATGGCGGGCCTTTTTTCGTTGCCGTACCGTCAGGACTGCTCGGTCGGCGGGGTCGTGGTCGCCGGGGCTGCTGCCGGGGCGGCCTTGCGGCTGGCGCGTTTCTTCTTGGCGCCGGCCGTTTTCTTTACGACCTTCTTCTTCGGTGCGGCCTTCTTCTTGGTGACGGCCTTCTTCTTTGCCGGTGCCTTCTTGACGGCCTTTTTCTTCGCGGTCTTCTTCTTGGTGGCTACCTTTTTCTTGGCAGCCGCCTTCTTCTTGGTCGTGGCCTTCTTTTTCACGACCTTCTTCTTGGTCGCCGCCTTCTTCTTGGCGCCGGCCTTTTTCTTCACGACCTTCTTCTTCGCTGCGGCCTTCTTCTTGGTGGCTACCTTTTTCTTGGCAGCCGCCTTTTTCTTGGTCGCGGCCTTCTTCACGACCTTTTTCTTGGCGGCAGCCTTCTTCTTGGTTGCAGCCTTTTTCTTGGTGGTGGCCTTCTTCTTCGGGGCGGCCTTTTTCTTGGTGGCTGCCTTGCGTGTTGCGGTCTTCTTCTTGGTTGCCGCCTTCTTGGCAGCGGTCTTCTTGATCCGGGTTTTTGCGGTGGTCTTCTTCTTTGTCGCGGCTTTCTTAACGGCCATTGCTAGCCCTCCCAATGAAAAATGCTGCTGACTCGCGCCTGAGTATAAACAACCATAGTGAAAATACTAGCGTGTCAACACGATTTTATGCCTGTATGCAGGCGGTTTTGCGCAAAAAAGGCGACCAGCGGTGTGAGGTGGTGCACATGGTGTGGTCGCCTTCTGCACATGCATGCTTTCGGGGCGTTACTTGCCCTTCTGCGTGAGCACTTCCTCGTTGAATGCCGCATCGGTGGTGGCGATGACCTTTTCCACGAAGCGAAAGCCTTCCACGGGGGCGTCATCGGCCATGTATTTGAGGCGCAACGGGGCCAGCGCATTGACGAAGGGCACGCGTTCGATGCTGTCGTCGGCCCCGTTGATGCCCAGCTTTTCCAGGGCGGTGCTGATGAGCTCGGCGGCATGATCGTTCTTGTGCTCGCCTGCCTTCGCCCTGGCAACGGTATCGGCGGGCGTGCCGTCGAGGATGTCGTAGTCGGTGTGGCTTTCCAGGTATTGCAGCAGTTCTCCCAGGGTCATGGTGTCTCTCCAGGGTTGGGATGGCGGGTTCAGGATGCGAGCAGGCCGTCTTCGAGGCTGACATGGCAGGCCTCGCCGACCCGGCTCAGGTAATACATGAGGTCGATGGGCAGGCTGATGCCGTCCAGGACCTGCACGGGGTAGAGGTCGGCGCAGAGCAGCATGTCGGCGATGCTGATCTGGCCCATGTAGAAGCGGTTCTTCGCCAGGTGACGCGAGAGGGCACGCAGCTGGCTCATGCGATCGAGCTGGCCGTAGCCGTCATAGCGGTCGTTGGCCAGCTCCTCCACGCTCATGTGCCAGCGGCCCTGGACCTCGGCCTTGTAGGCGGCCAGGGTCTGCGCGTCGTCGCCGATGCCGCGGTAGCCCGGGCGCATGGGGGCGTAGAGGCGTTCGATGACATGCTCCACCTTTTCGCGCCAGCCCAGCAGGGCCTGCCAGGCGGGGGCGTCGATACGGCCGGTGACCAGCGGCGGGGTATCCGGGAACAGTTCGTCGATACGCCAGAGGATGTCCACCGAGTCGGTGAGGATGCGGCCGTCGTCGAGCTGCAGCGCGGGCACGGTGCGCGCGATGCCGAGCTCGAAGAAGGTCTCGTCGTCATCATAGGCCAGCGGATGGTCGGCGTAGTCCACCTGCTTGTAGTTGAGCGCCAGGCGTACGCGCTGCGCATGCGGGCTCGACCAGAAGTGGTAAAGCGCGGTCATCGGGCTAGATCTTCGGGCCGTCTTCCAGGCCCAGGATGAACTCCCACTGGGCCTCGGTGACCGGCATGATGGACAGGCGGTTGCCCTTGCGCACCAGCTGCATGTCTTCCAGTTCGGGATACTGCTTGAGCTCGGAGAGCGGGATGTTGCGCTTGAGCTTGCGCTTGTAGCGCACGTCAACCAGGTACCAGCGGGGGTTGTCCGGGTCGCTCTTGGGGTCGTAGTACTTGGCGTCGGGGTCGAAGGCGGTGGGGTCGGGGTAGCCTTCCTTCGCCACGGTCATGATGCCGACGATGCCGGGTTCGTCGCAGTTGGAGTGGTAGAAGAAGATCTGGTCGCCCTTCTTCATCTGGTCGCGCATCATGTTGCGCGCCTGGTAGTTGCGCACGCCGTCCCAGGGCTCGACCTTCACGTCCTTCAGGTGATCGATGCCGAACACGTCCGGTTCCGATTTCATCAGCCAGTACTGCATGGTGTCCCCCACGGTTTTCAATGGGGTGTCAGTATAGGGGGAGGTGGCCCGGCTGCAAAACGCGCAGGTCGTGGGGTTATCGGGGGTGCCGGCGGTCGAAGAGCGTGAGGCCGTCCTCGGTGACCACACCGTCCAGCGGCACGTCCCAGGGTTCGCTCGCCAGCGCCTCGACCTGCTGGAAGCCGTAGGCGCAGCCGATCAGCAGCGGCCGGTGCCAGTGGCGGCGCAGGCGGCGAAAGGCGAAGGTGCGGTCATAGAAGCCGCCGCCCATGCCGAGGCGGTTGCCCCGGTCGTCGAAGCCCACCAGTGGCGTAAGCACGACATCGAGTTGTATGGGGCGGATCAGGTCGCGCTTGTGGACCACGGGTTCCGGAATGCCGAAACGGTTGGGGGCAAAGCGCGTCTCGGCGTGCCAGGCCATGAACCACAGGCGCTGGTCGCTGAGCGGCGAGAGCACGGGCAGGTACACGGACTTGTCGCGCGCCATGGCCCCGAGCAGGAAGGGCTCGAGGTCCAGCTCGCCGTTGACGGCGAGATACCCCGCGATGCGGCGTGCCGCGATGATCGGCTGGGAGGCGAGCAGGTGCCGGGCGACGCAGTCGGCCAGGTGCTCTCGTTCCGCCTCGCCCAGGGCCTTGCGGCGGGCGCGGATCTCGCGGCGTAGTTCGGTACGGGTTTCCATTGAGAAGGCGTGTAGGAGCGCCGCAAGGCGCGATTGTATTTTCGTTTACGGAGTAATCACGCCTCGCACCCAGGGGGCATGAGCGGCGCGCGTGCGGGGATTCCTTGTCGGATCAGAAAAAAGGTGGGCGCACTCCGCGAGTGCCGTGGTGGCCTTCGACCTTGAACCAGCGGTTCAAGTGGGAACCTTGTCACTGCCATCAGGCTTTCCGCATGCGCGACGGGCGCGCATTTGTACGGACGTGCACACAGGCAGCGGCTTCGGATCCCGGGGTAAGTTATTAGGCTCAAGGATAATACCCAGCCACTCACGAACACCGCAGAGGCGCCCAAACACTAGCTTAACTCAAGTGAGGAGAAACTGTGCAGGGGGTGAGACAGCGGGTAGCCGTCAGAATTCCATCTGCTGGCCCATTTCCAGGGCGTGGTCGATCTTGTCCTGCAGCAGGCGGATGCGGGAGGTCATGGACTGGCTCAGGGCCTCGCGCTGGTTGCGGTTCTGCAGCAGTTCGTGGGTGAGATTGAGGGCGGCCATGATGGCGATGCGGTCTGCGCCGACCACGCGACCGCCTTCGCGGATCTCCTGCATGCGGGTGTTGAGCAGGTTGGCGGAGGCGAGCAGGGCGCTTTGTTCCTCTGCCGGGCAGGCGACCCGGAATTCCTTGCCGAGGATGTTGACGGTGACGGCGACGCTGTCGCTCATGTGACGGCGTCTTCCATGGAGCGCAGGCGGGTGATGATGGCCTCGACCTTGGTGCGGGCAAGCTCGTTCTTTTCCACCAGCGAGGCGCGGTCCACGGTCAGGTTCTCGTTCTGCTCGCGCAGCATGCGGTTTTCCTGCTTGAGGCGCTCGACCGTCTGGATCAGCTCGCCGACACGGAACTCGAGCTTGCGCAGTTCCTGCTCGGCGACATCGTTGATGTTTTCTTTTTCCATGCGGCTAATAGTAGGTGCTGCACCGGGGCCGGTCAACTCGACGCCGCAGGAATTATGCGACGCCAAATCAGTTACTTAGCCCCTGGTCGGATGACCGCCGCGGGGGCTTGGTGGTAAAATGCCCGGTTTGTGACGAACACGACGGGGCAGGCGATGAATCAGGGCGACACGGCGGGCATTCCGCCCATCAGCGAGGCGGCGACGATCATCGAGGGCCAGGCCCACAACGGCAAGCCCTGCCGGATCGTGGACAATACCGGGCAAATCGACCACGCCGAGCTGGAGGCCCTGCTGGCCGAGCTCATCGAGCAGAAGCAGTTCGGCCTGGCCGGCCGTTCGCTTGCAGGCGGCAACACCATCACCCTGGGGGCGCCGGACTTCACGCACATGCAGTTCGGCGACGACCTCTACCGCTTCATCCTGCTGCCCTACGAGGCCCGCATCGAGGCCTTCTGATCCCGGTATCCCGGAAGGATTTCCCTGACATGACCGACTTCGACACCCTGCAGGCAGCCCTGGAGCGCGTGGATGCCGAGACCGGCGCCGCCGAGGGCCATGGCGCGCTGTGCGGCATGCTGTCGCTCAACCACGCCATCGACGTGGGCCGCTGGATCGACACCCTGCTGGAGCAGGGCGAGGCGGGTGACGCCCTGGTCGGCGAGGCGCGTCGCCAGCTGCTGGAGCTGTACGAACAGACCCAGCGCAGCCTGGATGACAGCAATCTCGACTTTGCGCTGCTGCTGCCCGACGACGACGAGCCGCTGGAACTGCGCGTGCGTGCCCTGGCCGAATGGTGCCAGGGGTTTCTTTACGGCCTGGCCATGGCGGGTTACCGTGCCGGTGACGAGCTGCCGGAAGACACGGCCGAGTTCGTGAAGGACCTCAACGAGATCGCCCGTGCCAGTTTCGAGGTGGGTACGGGCGAGGAAGACGAGACCGCCTATGCCGAGGTCAGCGAGTACGTGCGCATGGGCGTGCTGATGGTCAACGAGGAGATGCAGCCGAGCAAGGCGCCGCCGCGGCTGCACTGATCGGTGTCGCAGATCGCAGGCGCCGGATCACGGCGCCGTTAAAGCCCTTCCCGAGGTGTTATGAGCATACCGCTGAGCGAATTCACCCGCCGCCGCAAGCAGCTGATGCGGATGATGGACAGGCACGCCATCGCCATCATCCCGGCCGCGCCGGTGCGCATCCGTAACCGTGATGCCGAGTACCCCTACCGGCAGGACAGTGACTTCCTGTACCTCACCGGTTTCTCCGAGCCCGAGGCGGTGGCGGTGCTGGTGCCGGGGCGCGAGCACGGCGAGTACGTGCTGTTCTGCCGCGAGCGTGATCCGGTGATGGAGACCTGGCACGGCCGCCGCGCCGGCCAGGACGGCGCCATCGAGCAGTACGGTGCGGACGATTCCTTCCCCATCTCCGACATCGACGAGATCCTGCCCGGCCTGATGGAGGATCGCGACACGGTGTACTACACCATGGGCCGCGACACCGATTTCGACCAGAAACTGATGGGCTGGATCAACCGCCTGCGCGAGCAGGTGCGCGCCGGCGCCCATCCGCCGCACGAGTTCATCTCGCTGGAATACCTGCTGCACGACATGCGCCTGTACAAGTCGCGCTCCGAGGTCAAGGCGATGAAGGAGGCCGCGCGTATCGCCGTGACGGCGCACCGGCGGGCCATGCAGGTCTGCCGGCCGGGCATGAAGGAATACGAGATCGAGGCGGAGCTGCTGTACGAATTCCGCCGCAACGGCGCCGAGCCTGCCTACCAGAGCATCGTCGGCGGCGGGGCCAACGGCTGCATCCTGCACTACACCGAGAACACCGACGAGCTGAAGGACGGCGACCTGCTGCTGATCGATGCCGGCGCCGAACACCTGGGCTACGCCTCGGACATCACCCGCACCTTCCCGGTGAACGGTCGCTTCAGTGACGCCCAGCGCGAACTCTACGAGGTGGTGCTGGAGGCGCAGGCCGCGGCCATTGCGAAGACCGTGCCCGGCAACCACTGGAACGATCCGCACATGGCCGCGGTGAAGGTGCTCACCCGCGGACTGGTCGAGCTGGGGCTGCTCAAGGGCAAGCCCGCCCAGCTGATCAAGGAGGGCGAGTACCGCCGCTTCTACATGCACCGCACCGGCCACTGGCTGGGACTCGACGTGCACGACGTGGGCGATTACAAGCTCGACGAGGAATGGCGCCTGCTGGAACCGGGCATGGTGACCACGGTCGAGCCCGGCCTCTACATCCCGGCCGGCAGCAAGGGCGTGCCGAAGCGCTACCATGACATCGGTATCCGCATCGAGGACGACGTGCTCGTTACCAGAGACGGCCATGACGTGCTCACCGAGGCCGCGCCCAAGCACCCGGATGCCATCGAGGCCCTCATGAGCGAGGCGGCCGCGGCCTGATGCGTAAGCACTACGACATCCTCATCGTCGGCGGCGGCATGGTGGGCGCCACGCTCGCCGCCGCGCTGGCCGATACCGGGCTGGCCATCGGCATGCTGGAGGCGCGGCCCTTCGGCGTACCCGGGGAGGCGCCGCCCTCGCCGAGCTTCGACGACCGCTCCATCGCCCTGTCCTGGGGCTCACATCGCATCCTGCGCGGCGCCGGCCTGTGGGAGGCGCTGTGCGACGAGGTCGCGCCCATCCGCCATATCCACGTCTCCGACCGCGGCCACTTCGGCGCTGCGCGCATCGACCATGCCGAGGAGGGTGTCGAGGCCCTGGGCTACGTGATCGAGAACCGCGTCATGGGCCGCGTGCTGATGCAGGCGCTGGCCGAGCGGCCGAACGTGGAACTGATCGCGCCGGCCACCCTGGTGGATTTCGACAACGCCGAGTCGGGCGTGACGGCCGAGGTGGACTGCGACGGGGAGCCGCGGCGGCTGAGCGCGAACCTGCTGGTGGCCGCCGACGGCACCGGCTCGCCGGTGCGTCGCCGGCTGGGCATCAATGCCGTCACCGAGGACTACGGCCAGGCCGCGCTCATCGCCAACGTGGGCGTGAGTGCGCCGCATCGCCACGTCGCCTACGAGCGCTTCACCGACAGCGGGCCGCTGGCGCTGCTGCCGATGACGCCGGGCCCGGATGGCGAGACGCGCTGCTCGCTGGTGTGGACGCACCGCAGCGCGGAGCTTGCGCGTACCGAGGCGCTGGACGATGCGGCCTTCCTCGCCGCCCTGCAGGAACGCTTCGGCTACCGGCTGGGGCGCTTCACGCGCGTGGGGCGGCGGGCGAGCTATCCGCTGGCGCTCACGCACAGCACCGAATTCACGCGCCGGCGCGTGGCCATCGTCGGCAACGCCGCCCACACCCTGCACCCGGTGGCCGGCCAGGGCTACAACCTCGCCCTGCGCGACGTGGCCCTGCTGGCGGAACTCGTGGCCGACGCCTGCCATGCGGGCGGCGACATCGGCGGCATCGAGGTGCTCGACGCCTACGAGACCGGCCGCGCGGCCGACACCCGCGACGTGGTGCGCTACACCGATGCGCTGGTGCGGCTCTTCTCCAACGCCTCCTTTGCGCTGGGTCATGCCCGTGCCGCCGGACTCCTCGCCGTGGACCTCGTCGGTCCGCTGCGCCACTGGCTGGCACGCCAGAACATGGGGATTCGCCACACCGGCCCGCGGCTCGCGCGCGGCCTGCCGCTGGAGGCTGCCCGATGACGGGGGCGCAGTACCATGACGTGGTGATCGTCGGCGGCGGCATGGTGGGTGCGACGCTGGGTTGCGCGCTCGCCCGCGAGGGCCGGCGCATCGCCGTGATCGAGGCGCGCGAGCCCGCCCCCTTCGACCCCGCCGCCGACTACGACCTGCGCGTCTCGGCCATCAGCCGGGCCTCGCAGCGCATCTTCGAACACCTGGGCGCCTGGCCGGGCATGCTCGCGCGCCGCGCCAGCCCCTACGCGCACATGCACGTGTGGGACGCCACCGGCAACGGCGAGATCCATTTCGACTGCGCCGAGCTCGGCGAGCCCAACCTCGGTCACATCATCGAGAACCGCGTGATCCAGGATGCCCTGCTCGAGCGCCTGAAGCACGAGGACAACGTGAGCTGGCTGTGCCCGGCCTCGCTCGCGGCCCTGACGGTCGAGGCGGATGGCGCGCGGCTCACGCTGGAGGACGGGCGCGAGCGGCGCACCCCGCTCGTGGTCGGGGCCGACGGCGCGCGATCAAAGGTGCGCGAACTGGCCGGCATCGACGTGGCGCGCCAGGCCTATGGCCAGCGCGGCGTGGTCGCCACCGTGGCCACCGAGAAACCGCATGCAGCTACCGCCTGGCAGCGCTTCCTGCCCACGGGGCCGCTGGCCTTCCTGCCGCTGGCCGACGGGCGCTGCTCCATCGTCTGGTCGGCGGACGATGCCCGCGCCGAGGCCCTGATGGCAATGGACGATGCGAGCTTCGCCCGCGAGCTGGGCGCGGCCTTCGGCCACCGCCTGGGCGGGATCGTCTCCGTCTCGCCGCGTGCCGCCTTCCCGCTGGCGGGCTCCCAGGCCGCCGCGTACGTGCGTCCGCGCATCGCCCTGGTGGGCGATGCCGCCCACACCATCCACCCGCTCGCCGGGCAGGGGGCCAACCTCGGCTTCCTCGATGCGGCCGCGCTGGCCGACGTACTGGCCGGGGTGCCGGCCGGCGGCGACCTCGGCCACCACGCCCTGCTGCGTCGCTACGAGCGCGCGCGCCGCGGCGACAACTTCCTCACCATGCGCGCCATGGAAGGCTTCAAGCTGCTGTTCGGCAACGACCTCGCCCCGCTCGCCTGGCTGCGCAACACGGGGCTCGCGCTCACCAACCGCGCAGGACCGGTCAAGCACGAACTGATACGACGGGCGATGGGGCTGAGCGGGGAGCGGCCGACGTTGGCGCGGTGAAAGGCGTTCGGCGGTAAGTCTGATTGCCACAGAGGTCACAGAGGTCACAGAGATGACCGGGAGTCCGTTTTGACTCTGTGCGCTCTGTGACCTCTGTGGCGTTAACACATAGGACGGGCCATGCCCGTCTCACATCTCACGTCTCAAATCTAACGCCCGACTCCGTTCACGCCCGGCTGCGGGTGTCCCGGCGTCTGGGGAGCACGTCGGCGAGTTCCTGCGGTTTTCCCAGGGCGTAGCCCTGGGCGTAATCGACGCCGAGGTCGCGCAATCGCCGGACGATGGCCTCCGAGGAGGCGAATTCGGCGATGGTCTTCATGCCCATCACCTGGCCGACCTCGTGGATGGCGGCCACCATCGCCTCGTCGGTGGGATCGTCGATCATCTCCTTGACGAAGGCGCCGTCGATCTTGAGGTAATCCACCGGCAGTTTCTTCAGGTACATGAACGAGGACAGGCCGCTGCCGAAGTCGTCCAGCGAGAAGCTGCAGCCGCGCTTGCGCAGCTGGCGGATGAAGGTCTCGGCACGTTCCAGGTGGGTGACGGCCGCGGTCTCGGTGATCTCGAAGCAGATCTGTTCGCCCGGCGTCTCGTGCGCGGCCATGGCCTCGCAGACGTAGTCGAGGAAGCGGTCGTCGCCCAGCGAGTTGCCCGACAGGTTGATGGACAGGATGGCATCGCCGATGTCGTAGCGCGGGTCATGGACCAGCGACAGCGCGGCTTCCACCACCCAGCGATCGATGGCCTGCATCACGCCGAAGCGTTCGGCCGCCGGGATGAAGGGGCCGGCCGAGACGATCTGTCCGTCGAGGTCGGTCATGCGCAGCAGCAGTTCGTAGTGCGGCCGGCGGTCGCTGCCGTCCAGGGAGACGATGGGCTGGGCGACCAGGTGCAGGCGTGCGCTGGCCAGCGCGTCCTTCAGCAGGGTGGCACGCATCAGCTGGCGCTGGTGCATGGAGTCCTGGCCGGTGGCCTCGTCGAGCACGAAGATGCGGCCGCGGCCCTCGTCCTTGGCGGTGTAGCAGGCGACGTCTGCGCCCTTCATGATCTGAGTGACGTTCTCTGAGTCGGCGGTGATGGCCACCACGCCGATACTGGCGCCGGGCTCGAACTGGCGGGATTCCCACTGGATGCTGGAGGCATGGATCGCGGCGAGCACGGCCTCGGCCTCCTGGCGTGCCTGTTCGAGGTTGCAGTTCCACAGCAGCATGGCGAACTCGTCGCCGCCCAGGCGCGCGAGGTGGAAGTGGCCGTCGCAGATGTTGAGCTGCGACATGCGTGCGGCCAGGATGCGCAGCACGTGATCGCCGGCCTCGTGGCCGGCGGTGTCGTTGATGATCTTGAACTGGTCGAGGTCGATGTAGCAGATGGCGTGCTGGCTGCCGTTGCGGCGGGCGTCGATCAGCGCGAGTTCGACGCGGCGCTCGAATTCGTAGCGGTTGATGAGCCCGGTGATGGCGTCGTGCGTGGCCTGGTAGTCGAGGCGCCGGGTGACGCGGGTGAGTTCGGTGATGTCGCGCAGCACCAGTACGGCACCGGTGAGCGTGCCGTCATGCGCCTGCAGGGCGGCGGCCGACTCCAGCACCATGTGCTCCTGGCCGCTGCGGGCCCCGAGCACCAGGGGGCTGGTGCCGACGTGGCTGCCGCGGTTGCGCAGGCAGTTCAGCACCTGGGTATGAATGGCCTGCTCGCTGTCGGCGTCGGTGAGCTGCACGATCTCGTCGACGGGGCGGCCGGCGGCCTCGGGTTGCGACCAGCCGGTCAGCGTCTCGGCAATGGCGTTCATGTAGTCGACGCGGCCCTCGGTATCGGTGCTGATGACGGCGTCGGTGATGGAATCGAGGATGACCTGTACCCGGTCCTTCTCGCTGGCGAGTTCCCGGTAGCTCTGGCCGAGCCGGGCGAGCAGGCCGTCGAAATTGCGTGCCAGCAGGCCGACCTCGTCGGCGCGGCCCAGCAGGGCCGTGTCCAGCGGTGTGCCGTCCAGCGAGGCCCCGTCGATGAGGCCGGCCAGGCGCGTCATGGGGCGCACGATGTGGCGCAGGAGGAGGAAGGTGGCGAGCGTCAGGGTGAGCAGGGCCAGCAGCAGGGCGGTGCCGAGCACCCAGAGGTCCTCGAAGCCGAGGATGCTGTCGTGGTCGATGTAATAGGCCACGTGGGCGTTGGCGAAATGCTGGCGGCCGAGGTAAACGGGTTCGATGATCTCGATCACCGGCTGTCCCTGGTAATGCTTGCGGGTGACCAGGGTGTCGGCGAGCTGGCGATAGGCGTCATGGCGCGTGGCCACCTTGCCGGGGTCCGTGTGCGCGACGATCAGCCCGTTGGGGCGCGAGATATAGGCGTAGGCATAGTCTTCGGCGGGGATGGCGGCCTTGAGCCAGCGCTCCAGCAGCTCGTAGTCGCGTGCGGCCAGGGCATCCAGGCTGCCCTCGGCCAGTGCTGCCGCCAGCGTGCGCGCCTGCATCTCGCGGCTGGTCTCGAAACGGTGCTCGGTGGTCTCGTAGAGGATGTAGCCCAGCAGGAGGGTGGTGGCGAGAAACACCGCCACCAGGCTGAGCAGCAGGCGACGGAACAGCGAATGCCTCATTCGGCTTCCCCGCCCTGCATGATCTCGAGCTGGTGCCGGGTGAGCTCCTCCACGGCGGGGTCGTAGGCGGCGAAGGACTGGATCTTGAGCGGTCGCATGGCGGCGAGGATGGCACGGCCCTGTGCGTCGTTGATCATGCCCATGCCGGCCTCGCGCAGGGCCGAGACGATCCCGGGGTCGAGGTCGGGGCGGACAGCGATGACGTGCTCGGCATACTCGAAGCTCACGCCCACCACGGCGAGGTCGCCCATGTCGATCTTCTCGCTAAGCAGCTGGTAGCGCAGGCGGCAGAGGGCGGCGGCATCGTAGTCGCCGAGCAGCACGCCGTAGACGGAATTCGGGTGATTGCGGGTGAAGAACTCCTGTGTCTCGACGCCGCTCTCGATGCCCTGCTCATAGAGATAGGACCGCGGCGCGAGATAGGAGCCGGCGCCCATGGGGCTGACATAGGCGATGCGCCGGTTTTCCAGGTCGGCCACCGTGCGGATGCCGCTGTCGGCACGCACGAAGATGTGGCTCTGGCTGACGTTGCGGCCCTCCAGGTTGATCATCTGCAGCACCGCCACCGAGTGACCGCTCTGCTTGAGCCGGTAGTGGATGTGGCCGTTGATGTAGAAGAAGTCGAGTTCGCCGGCCTTGATGGCGTCGCGCATGGCCTCGAAGCCGCGAGGTACCACGATGCTGATGCGCCGTCCCAGCCGGTCTCCCAGGTAATCGGCAAACGGCTGCCAGTCGGTATGGGTCTGAGCCGGTGGGGCCAGCGAGAGCACGCCGAGGCGCAATGGCCGCTGCTCCGGCGGTTCGGCGGCGGCGAGTACGGGCAGCAGGCCGCCGATGAGCAGCAGGGCGAGGCCGAGCCGCCCGATGAAGGTGTGCAAGATCATGGTCCGGGACTCACCGTGGGGAGCATGAAATAACGAGTGTAGTGTTTTTTCTGCGTAGGGGGCGCGAGCCGGGCTCGCAGCCGCAGGCCAGCGCGTCCTCAGGGTAGTCGGCCTGTGGGGTGGGGGTATTCCCCGGCCGGCACGAGCCGGGGAATTTTGCCGACGAGCGGTGACGCGTGGTGCGGGCGCGGCCTAGTGATGCGTGTGCCCGTTGTCATGGCCGTGGTCATGACCGTGGGGCTGGGCCCCGTCGATGCCCGCCCGGCGCACCTCGGCCCGGACCGGCAGGCGGCTGCCGTCATCGAAGTGCAGCGTGATCTCGCTGACATCCCCGGCGCGCAGGGGGCGTGCCGGGCGCATGAGCATGAGGTGGTAGTCGCCGGGCTTGAGCTCCACGGCCCCGCCGGCCGGCACCGGGATGCGTTCCTGGGGCATCATGCGGGCCATGCCGTCCTCGAATACCGACCGATGCAGCTCGATGGCCCCGAAGTCGGCGCCCTCGGCCTTCACCAGGGCGCGTTCGGTCCCGGAGTGGTTGGTGAGCACCAGGTAGCCGGCCAGCATCGGGGCGCCGGGCGGGGCCTCGCGGATCCAGGCATCGCTGGCCGTCACGGCGTCGTCGGCCTGGGCCGCGGCGGCAAGGCACAGGGTCAGGGAGAGGAGGGCGAGTCGGAGAAGGGTGTGCATGGTCGTCGAATCCTCGGATGGTCTCGAACCGGCATCATAACAGGCCTGACCGGCAGGGGAATGACCGGGGTCACGCCCGGGCGGGCTTTCGATCCGCCGCGGCCTGGTTTATATTCCCCAGTCTGATCGACATTCTCGTGGGAGAGGCCCGGCATGCCCGGGCGCCGAAGGCGCAATTTCCGCCCGGAAACGCTCAGGCAAAAGGACCGCGAGGGGTTTGAGGCCGCCGGATCTTCCGTCCGCGCCTCTTCGATTGGCTCTGGAGAGCGGCCCCGTGGGGCCCACCGAAGGTGAGGGGAGCGCGGCAGCGCCCCAATCTCTCAGGTTACCGGACAGAGGGGCGGCCGACGGCAGCAATGCCGGCCGGCCGCCTTTTTTCGTTTGGGAGATGACATGGCCAATCGCACCGCACTGTACGACCAGCATCTGGAAGCCGGGGCCCGCATGGTGGACTTTGCCGGCTGGGAGATGCCCATCCACTACGGCTCCCAGATCGAGGAGCACCACACCGTCCGCGAGGCCGCCGGGATGTTCGACGTCTCGCACATGGTGGTGGTCGATCTGCGCGGCGCGGGCGTGCGCGACTACCTGCGCCACCTGCTGGCCAACGACGTGGCCAAGCTCAAGACGCCGGGCAAGGCGCTGTACAGCTGCATGCTCAACGAGCGCGGCGGCGTCATCGACGACCTCATCACCTATTACCTGGCCGACGACTTCTACCGCGTGGTGGTCAACGCCGCCACGCGCGACAAGGATCTGGCCTGGATGCGCCGCCAGGCCGAGGGCTTCGACGTCAGCCTCAGCGAGCGCGACGACCTGTCCATGATCGCCGTGCAGGGCCCGTCGGCCCGCGGGATCGTCTGTTCGCTGCTGGAGGACGGCGACCGCACCGCCGCCGAGAACCTGGGCGTGTTCGTCGGCCAGCAGCTGGGCGAGCTCTTCATCGCCCGCACCGGCTACACCGGCGAGGACGGCTTCGAGATCATGCTGCCCAATGCCGACGCCCCCGGTTTCTGGGGCGCGCTGGCGGCCGCCGGCGTCAAGCCCATCGGTCTGGGCGCGCGCGACACCCTGCGTCTGGAGGCGGGCATGAACCTCTACGGCACCGACATGGACGAGGACATCTCCCCGCTGGCGGCCGGCCTGGCCTGGACCGTGGCCTGGGAGCCGGCCGAACGCGGCTTCATCGGCCGCCAGGCGCTGGAGCAGCAGAAGGCCGCGGGTGTGCAGCAGAAATTCGTCGGCCTGGTGCTGGAGGGCAAGGGCGTGCTGCGTTCGCACCAGAAGATCATCGTCGAGGGTGTCGGCGAGGGCGAGGTCACCAGTGGCACCTTCTCGCCGACCCTGGGCGTGGCCATCGCCATGGGCCGCGTGCCCGTGGGCACCGACGCGCGCTGCGAGGTCGAGATCCGCAACAAGCGCCTGCCGGCGCGCATCGTCAAGCCGCCGTTCGTGCGCAACGGCAAGGCCTGCATCGAACTCTGACAGCCACAATCGAACCGTACTGACTGAACCTTGAGGGGCACGATCATGAGCAACGTACCGTCCGACCTGAAATACACCAAGAGCCACGAGTGGGTGCGCGACAACGGCGATGGCACCGTCACCGTCGGTGTCACCGACCATGCCCAGGAGCTGCTGGGCGACCTGGTCTTCGTCGAGACCCCGGAGGCCGGCTCCAACCTGGCCGCCGAGGATGCCTGCGCGGTGGTCGAGTCCGTGAAGGCCGCCTCCGATGTCTACGCGCCGCTGGCCGGCGAGGTGGTGGAAGGCAACGAGGCCCTGGCCGATTCCCCCGAGGTCGTCAACAACGATGCCTACGGCGAGGGCTGGCTGTTCAAGCTGCGCCCGGCGAATGCCGGTGACCTCGATGGCCTGATGGACGCCAACGCCTACAACCAGCTGCTGGAAGACGAAGCCTGATCGACTGACGGGCTCCATTTCGACAACACGGATCAACCCATGCCGTTCATTCCGCACACGCAAGACGACATCCGCGAGATGCTGGCCACCATCGGCGTGCCCAGCATCGAGACGCTGTTCGACGAGATCCCGGCCGAGCTGCGCACGGGTGAGCTCAAGGGCATCCCGGATGCCATGAGCGAGATGGAGATCACCCGCCTGATGGGCGGGCGCGCGGCCCAGGATGCCGGCGCGCTCAACTTCATCGGCGCGGGCGCCTACGAGCACCACATCCCGGCCGCCGTCTGGCAGATCGCCACCCGCGGCGAGTTCTACAGCGCCTACACGCCCTACCAGGCCGAGGCCTCGCAGGGCACGCTGCAGCTCATCTACGAGTACCAGACGATGATGACCGGGCTGACCGGCATGGACGTCTCCAACGCCTCGCTGTACGACGGCGCCTCGGCGCTGGCCGAGGCCGTGCTCATGGCGGTGCGCGTCCATCGCAAGTCGAAGTCGCGCCGCATCCTGGTGCCGACCAGCGTGCACCCGGCGTATCGCGCCACCACGCATGCCATCGTCGACGGCCAGGCGATCGAGCTGGTGGAGGTGCCCTTCGATCCGGCCAGCGGCCGGGTCTCGCTGGATGCGCTCAAGCCCTATGAGGGCGAGGACTACACCGCGCTTGTCATCCAGCAGCCAAATTTCTTCGGTACGCTGGAAGAGGTGGACGAACTCACCCGCTGGGCGCGTGCCAACAACGTGCTGGTGATCGCGGTGGTCAACCCGCTCACGCTCGCGCTGCTCACCCCCCCGGGCGAGTGGGGCGACGACGGCGTGGACATCGTCTGCGGCGACGGCCAGCCGCTGGGCGCGCCGCTGTCCTCCGGCGGGCCGTATTACGGCCTGATGTGCTGCCGGCAGGAACATGCCCGCCAGATGCCCGGGCGTATCGTCGGGCGTACCGTGGATGCCGACGGCAAGCGCGGTTTCGTGCTCACGCTGCAGGCGCGCGAGCAGCACATCCGCCGTTCCAAGGCCACCTCGAACATCTGCACCAACCAGGGGCTGGTGGTCACCGCCTCCACCATCCACATGGCCCTGCTGGGGCCCGAGGGCCTGGAGCGCGTGGCGGCTGCCAGCCATGCCAACACGCAGGCCCTGGTCGAGCGCGTCGCGGCCGCAGGCGTGAAGCCGCTGTTCACCGGCGAGCACTTCCACGAGGTGGTGCTGAAGCTCGACCGTCCTGCCGCCGGGGTGCTCGCGAGCATGGCCGGGCAGGGCGTGCTGGGCGGTTACGACCTCGGCCAGGACTACCCGGACATGGCCGACTGCCTGCTGGCCTGTGCCACCGA
This sequence comes from Chromatiales bacterium, assembly GCA_014762505.1. NCBI lineage: Bacteria > Pseudomonadati > Pseudomonadota > Gammaproteobacteria > Chromatiales > Chromatiales bacterium. The sequence continues at coordinate 33,100 of JABURS010000016.1, forward strand.
GACCAAGACCGGGGCCGACCTCGACGCCTACGTCGCGGCCCTCAGGACCGCGCTGGCCTAGCGGGCCATCAAAAGACACGACAAAGACAATCCAGAAAGCATCCCAAGGAGAACAGACATGGCAAAGATCACGCTGCAAGGAAATGAGATCCACACCAACGGCGAGCTGCCGGCCGTCGGCAGCCAGGCCCCGGCCTTCACGCTGGTGAACACCGACCTGCAGGACGTCACGCTGGATACCTGGAAGGGCAAGAAGAAGCTGCTCAACATCGTGCCGAGCCTCGATACCCCGGTCTGCGCCACCTCGACGAAGAAGTTCAACGACTTCGCCAAGGACCGTGACGACGTGGTGATGCTGGTGATCGCCGCCGACCTGCCGTTCGCCATGGGCCGCTTCTGCGGTGCCGAGAACGTCGACAAGGTCGTGCCGCTGTCCATCATGCGCGACCGCCACTTCGCCAAGGACTACGGCGTGCTCATCACCGACGGCCCGCTGGCCGGCATCACCGCCCGTGCCGTGGTGGTCGTGGACGAGAACGACAAGGTCGTTTATACGCAGCTCGTGCCAGAGATCGCCGAGGAGCCGGATTACGACAAGGCGCTGGCTGCGCTCTAAAAATGTAGGAGCGCCGCAAGGCGCGATCAGGCTTTGACCTGCGCTGGAACGCCATCGCGCCCTGCAGCGCTCCTACGGTTACCTATTTGAGATACAGCCGGCCGCAGGCCGACGTGAGTCAGGACCGAGACATGCTGATTTTCGAACACTCCCGTGAAGGTCGCCGCGCCGCCGCCCAGGCGCCGCTCGAGAAGGTCGAGGCCAAGGGCCTGCCGGAACGCTTCCGCCGCCGGCAGCGCGCGCCGCTGCCCGAGGTGTCGGAGATGCAGGTGGTACGACACTACACGCGTCTGTCGCAGAAGAACTTCTCCATCGACACGCAGTTCTATCCGCTGGGTTCCTGCACCATGAAGTACAACCCGCGGGCCTGTAACAGCCTGGCCATGCTGCCGGGGTTCCTCGACCGCCACCCGCTGGCGCCCGAGACCCACAGCCAGGGGTTCCTCGCCTGCATGTTCGAGCTGCAGGAGATGCTCAAGGACGTCACCGGCATGAAGGGCGTGTCGCTCACGCCGATGGCCGGTGCCCAGGGCGAGTTTGCAGGTGTGGCGATGATCCGCGCCTACCACGAGTCGCGCGGCGACAGCGCCCGCACCGAGATCCTGGTGCCGGACGCGGCGCACGGCACAAACCCGGCCACCGCCGTGATGTGCGGTTACACGGTGAAGGAGATCCCCACCGACCGGCAGGGCGACGTCGACATGGACGCGCTGAAGGCCGCCGTTGGCCCCCAGACCGCCGGCATCATGCTCACCAACCCGTCCACGCTGGGCGTGTTCGAACGCAGGATCAAGGAGATCGCGAAGACCATCCACGATGCGGGCGGCCTGCTCTACTACGACGGCGCCAACCTCAACGCCATCCTCGGCAAGGTGCGCCCGGGCGACATGGGCTTCGACGTCATTCACATGAACCTGCACAAGACCTTCTCCACGCCGCACGGCGGTGGCGGTCCGGGCGCGGGGGCCGTGGGGGTGAGCGAACGCCTGATGCCCTTCCGCCCGATCCCGGTGGTGGAAAAGGAGGGCGAGCGCTATCGCTGGCTGAAACAGGCCGACCTGCCGCAGAGCATCGGCCGGCTCTCCGCCTTTGCCGGCAACGCCGGGGTGCTGCTGCGCGCCTACATCTACATGCGCATGCTTGGTCGTGACGGCATGCACCGTGTGGCCGACTTCTCCACGCTCAACGCCAACTACCTGATGGCGCGCCTGCGCGAGAAGGGTTTCGACCTCGCCTTCCCCGAGCGCCGTGCCACCCACGAGTTCATCGTCACCCTCAAGCGCCAGGCGAAGGAACAGGGCGTGACCGCGATGGACTTCGCCAAGCGCCTGCTGGACTTCGGCTTCCACGCGCCGACCACCTACTTCCCGCTGCTGGTGCCCGAGTGTCTGCTCATCGAGCCCACCGAAACGGAAGCGAAGGAGGCGCTGGACGGTTTCGTCGATGCCATGGTCGCCATCCAGGCCGAGGCCGAGAGCGATCCGGAGAAGGTGAAGGGCGCGCCCTATACCCAGCCGAACCGCCGTTTCGACGAGGTGCGCGCGGCGCGCGAACTCGACCTGCGCTACAACCCCGGGACTGCGGCCTGATGGGCAAACCCGGGAATACCGGCCTGATACGTATCGTGCGGGCCGGTTACTACTCCTGGAAGGGGCTGCGCTCCACCTTCAAGCACGAGGCGGCATTCCGCCAGGAACTGCTGCTGTTCGTCATCCTCGCCCCGGCGGCGCTCTACTTCGGCCAGACCGGTGTGGAGCGTGCGCTGCTCATCAGCGTGCTCATGCTGGTGCTGGTGGTCGAGGTGCTCAATTCCGGCATCGAGGCCGTGGTCGACCGTTTCGGCTCCGAGCAGCACAAGCTCTCCGGTCGCGCCAAGGACATGGGGTCGGCCGCCTCCTTCATCGCCCAGGTGAACGTCCCCGTGGTCTGGGGTCTGGTGCTCTTCGGCTGACGGGCCGGCAATACCCGGAGACCCCGCATGAAACGACTCCTCCTGATACTCGGCGGCATCGCCCTGCTGTTCTACTGGATGGGCCGGCAACCGGTCGAGGTGCCGCCGGGGCAGCTGGCGCCGAGCATCCCAGTCCAGCGGGACCTGCATGCGGCACCCGCCCTGACGCACAACGGCTACGCGCTCACCGCCCTGGCCGATTTCGAGATCGAGGCCCGCGTGCTCGCCACCGAGCGCTACCGTATCGGGCGCGAGGCCGAGCTGTCACCCGTCGATCTCGCCCTGGGCTGGGGGCCGATGTCCGACTCCGAGGTGCTCCGGCACATCAGCATCCGTCAGTCCAATCGCTTCTATTACTGGCGTGTCGAGCAGTTCCCCATCCCGCGCCGCGACATCGAGACCCACTCCGCCAACATGCACATGATCCCCGCCGACAAGGGCGTCCGCGACACCCTGCTCGATGCGCGCCCGGGGCAGGTCGTCCGCATCCAGGGACGCCTCGTGCGCGCCGATGCCGACGATGGCTGGCACTGGGTCAGCTCGCTCACCCGCAACGACACCGGCAACGGCGCCTGCGAGCTGGTATATGTGGAGCATGCGGAGTTGAGGTAGGAGGCCAGCACCCTGGCCGACAAGGTACCGGCACGGAGGCCATCGCCGAGAGGGCTCGGCTCCTACGGTGTGGTGACAGGCACAAAAATGTAGGAGGCCAGCCCCCTGGCCGATAGGGTTGCACCCGGCATGGTCATCATCGCCGAGAGGGCTCGGCTCCTACGCAACTTGTGACTTAATCCCCCCGTAACCCCCGCTTCACGTCCGCGTCATCCCCGCCTGCAATCCTCCTCCAAACCATCATGGAGGGGCCGCCATGACGTCCTTGCACTTTCGCAGCATCTTCATCTCCGACGTGCACCTGGGTACGCGCGACTGCCGCGCGGACTTCCTGGTCGATTTTCTCGAGTCCACCGAGAGCGAGTTTCTCTACCTGGTCGGCGACATCGTCGACCTGTGGGCGATGCGCCGCTCGGTGCACTGGCCGCCCTCACATACGCGGGTGTTGCAGCTGATCTTCGAGAAGGCGGCGAAGGGCTGTCGGGTGGTCTATATCCCGGGCAATCACGATGAACTGATGCGCGACTTCGTCGGCACCGAGATCAACGGCGTGAAGATCCTGCGTGATGCGGAACACCGGACGAACGACGGGCGCCGGTTCTTCGTCAGCCATGGCGACGAGTTCGATACCTTTGTGCGTCACAACGGCCTGCTGCGCGTGGTGGGGGACGGGATCTATCCCTTCCTGCTCATGCTCAACCGTGGCTTCAACGGCCTGCGCCGCCGCTTCGGCCACCCCTACTGGTCGCTCGCCAGCTTCATCAAGTCGAAGGTGGGGAACGCGCGCCGTTACATGGACAAGTACGAGACCGCCGTGGCCCGGTCGGCCGCCAGCCAGGACTACGACGGTCACATCTGCGGCCACATCCACAAGGCGGGCATCGTCTCGCGCGACGGCATCCTCTACTGCAACGACGGCGACTGGGTGGAGCACTGCACCGCCCTGGTCGAGGACGCGGAGGGCCGCCTCAACCTCCTGCACTGGGCGGACCGCAAGCAGATCGAGCAGGTGAGCGAGGGGATGGCGGTCGAGGCGGCGCTGATTCCGTTGACGGCGTTAGGGTTCAGGCATCAGGCGTAAAGGCCAATTGCCACAGAGGACACAGAGCTGAGTCGGGCTGTTTTCTTCCTCTGTGATCTCTGTGCCCTCTGTGGCTAAAACAGCTTCAAGGCGCATAGCGCCACCCATGCCTCACACTTGACGCCTCCCGCCCCACCCTCCGGTAGGAGGCCATCCCTCTGGCCGATGGGGTTGTGCAGCGGGCATGGTCGTTATCGCCGAGAGGGCTCGGCTCCTACGTGTATGGCTCTTCCCCTCTGTGCCCTCTGTGGCTAAAACAGCTTCAAGGCGCGTAGCGCCACCCATGCCTCACACCTGACGCCTTCCGCCCCATCCTCCGGTAGGAGGCCAGCCCTCTGGCCGATGGGGTTGTGCAGCGGGCATGGTCGTTATCGCCGAGGGGGCTCGGCTACGTGTATGGCTCTTCCCCTCTGTGCCCTCTGTGGCTAAAACAGCTTCAAGGCGCGTAGCGCCACCCATGCCTCACACTAGACGCCTCCCGCTCCACCCTCCGGTAGGAGGCCAGCCCTCTGGCCGATGGGGTTGTGCAGCGGGCAAGGTCGTTATCGCCGAGAGGGCTCGGCTTGTATGTTGTGTCCCGACAGGCCAGAAAGGGCTTGTCGGGGTGGAGGGACGAGCTTGGCATCTGGCC
>JABURS010000017.1 GCA_014762505.1 Chromatiales bacterium
TCACCATCCTCGCCCGCAAGCTCGCCCGTATCGCCTTCGCCATCCTCAAAAACGGAGCCGACTATGTGCCGCGAAAGCCTTGTCTTGCGACATAGAATCTCCTACGTCTGACGCCAATCTTCTCGCTCTTCACTCCTCACGGCGGGCATGGCCCGCCCTATGCGATGGCCATGTTTGGGCGCAGTGCCAAGCCTGATCGCGCCTTTCGGCGCTCCTACGACGCACTGGGTTTTTCGGTAGGAGCTGCGTGAGCTGCGATGCCCATGCCTGGGCACAGTGCCGCCCCTGATCGCGCCTTTCGGCGCTCCTACGATGCATTGGGCTTTCTGTAGGAGCTGCGAAGCTGCGATGGCCATGCCTGGGCGTCGTGCCGTCCCTTGATCGCGCCTTTCGGCGCTCCTACACCTGCCACCTCTCCTCACGCCTCACGATCCTGTAGGAGGCCAGCCCTCTGGCCGATAAGGTTCTGGCGTGGGAGGAGATCGCCGAGGGGGCTCGGCTCCTACGGTGCGGTGTTTGGTGTAGGAGGTCAGCCCTCTGGCCGATGTGGTTCTGGTGCGGAAGGTGATCGCCGAGGGGGCTCGGCTCCTACGTCTGACGCCAATCTCCTCACTCCTCACTCCTCACGCCTTGCCCCTCACCCCTTCCACGCCTCGCGCCGGCACAGGCCGCTCATTTCGCAGTAGCTGCAGGTGGTGGGGTCGCCCCAGGCGGGGAGGGGGGCGCCGGCGCTGATGGCCTGGCGGAGGTGGGTGAGGCGTTGGGCGACGGCGTCCTTGAGGTCGTCGAGGGCCTCGCCTTCGAGGGCGGCGGGGACCTTGGCGCCTTCGCGCGGGTCGAGTTTGAGGTATTCGACGCGGCGCACGTTGTCGAGCAGCAGGGCGTAGGTGGTGAGCTGCACGGCCTCGCCCTGGTCGACATCCTGTTGCCGTGGGGTGCCGCCGGTCTTGTAGTCGATGATGCCCCTGCCTTCCGGGCTGCGGTCCACGCGGTCCAGGCGCCCTCTCAGCACCAGTCCGTCCGTCAGGGTCCGCTCGCCGCCGACCTCGGTCTGTTCCACCTGCCAGTCGGTCTGGCGCCGGATCTGCCAGTCGATGTAGGCGGGGATGAGGGCGCGCCAGCGGGCGAGCCAGCCGCGGTGCTGGAAGTTGTCTTCCGTGTCCCTGGCGAAGGCCTGTTGCGCGATCTGGTCGAGCAGGGCCTCGGCCTCGGCGCGGTTGGCGTGGTTGAGCGGGCGGCCGAAGGGGCCGGGCAGGCCGTCGCGTCCGCCGTGGAAGGCCTCCAGGCAGGCGTGCACGCGTTCGCCGTAGTCGGCCTTGCTCAGGAGCTCGGAGATCTCCTCCGGCGGCTGCAGCTTGAGGCACTGGGCGGCGAAGAAGCGGTAAGGGCAGTCGATGAGCTGCTGGTGACGGGAGGCGGAGTAGCGGTCGGGCACCAGGGCGGCGGGCACCGTGGGCGCGGGCCGCGTGGGGATGCCGGGCAGGGGCAGGTCGCCGGTCGGGCGCACCTGGGCCTCGGGGCGCAGGGCCATGCGCCCGAGGGTCGTGTCGGTCAGGTCGTCGCCCCAGGCGAGCCGGTGGAAGCCCTGGATGGCCTCCAGCCAGGGGCTGGGCAGCAGCGGCTCGCCGGCGTCCTCGCCCTGGTAGGTGAGGAGCACGTCGTTGGCGGACTGCAGCAGGCCGCGGAAGCGGGCCTTGACGGCATCGCGGGTCTCGGCCCAGCCGGGCAGGCCGAGGTCGCGGCGCACGTGGTCGTTGAAGAAGGGCTGGGCCGGCGGCGTGCCCGGCAGCCGGGCGCGGTCGGCGCCGGCCACGATCAGGGCGTCGAAGCGCGTCAGCGGGGTCTGCTCCAGGCCGAGGAGCTGCACCGGGCTCGAGGCCAGCGCGGGACGGAAGTTGTGGGATTCCAGGGTGCGGCCGAGCCAGGTGCGGAATTCGGTCCAGTCGATGGCCAGGGCGTGGCCGTCCAGCTCGGCGTGCATGGCCGTGAGTTCCTGCTGGATGCGCTGGCCGGCGGCATCCTCGCCGAAGCGCTGCCACACGCCGAGCCGGCGCAGGCTGTCTTCCAGGGCGTCGAGGTAGGCCCGCGGCGGGCGCGGCCGGTCGTCGAGCAGCAGGCCGCGCAGCGGCGCGCCGGCCTCGTCCAGGCGGTCGAGCAGGTCGCGCACCGCGCGGCCGGCCTCCTCGCCCCAGGCGGGCAGGCGCTTCAGGCGCCAGTCCACGTGCCAGCGGTAGCGGTCGAGGTCGCGGGCGATGTTCTCGTGGCGCACCACGTCCTGCTCGAAGCGATGGACGGTGGCCAGGTGGGCCTCGCGTTCGGCCGCCGGGCAGACGAAGGGCGACTTGAGCACGTCCAGCAGCGGCTGGCAGGCGTAGTCCTCTTCCACGGCCTCGAGCCAGCGTTCCAGCACGGCGGCGGCACTGGTGGTGGACAGGGCCCAGCCGGCGCTGTCCTGCAGTACCAGGCCGGCGCGTTCCAGCAGGGCGCGCACGCGCCGCGCCAGGCGCCGGTCGTCGCTGACCACGCCGATGGTCTGTTTGCCCGCCAGCAGCCACTGGCGCACGGCCAGGTCGATGCCCATGGCGTGCTGTTCGGCGTCCAGGGCGCGGAACACCCGCAGGCGGCCGGCCAGCGGGCTTTGCGGGTGAGTGGCGGCGAAGCGCCGGGCCCGCTCGGCCAGCGGGGCATCCTCCGGCCCCCGGGCCGGTTCCAGCGCCTGGGCGAGGAGCTCGCCGACGGGCGAGCGCGCCGGTGGTTCGGTGCCGTCGATACCGAAGAGGGCCGCGGCCGCGTCGTCGTCGGCCTGTACCACGACCTCGCCCTGGCCAGCCCGCATCAGGCCGGCGAGGAAGCGGGCCTCGGCGGGGAGCAGGGTCTCGAAGCCGGCGGCGAAGACGCGCAGCCGCGGGTCCAGCCAGTCGGCGTGGGTATCGAGGGCGTGCACGTAGTGGGTCTGGATCTCCTCGCGGCCCAGGGCCGCCAGCTGCTCGCGCCAGGCCCGCCACAGGGTATGCACCAGTCCGGCCTCGCGGCTCAGTGCCGCCAGGCCCTCGGCAGGGGCGCCGAGGCTCGCCCGCACCCGCTGTTCGAAGTGCGCCGGGTCGTCGTCCAGGCCGTCGCTGTGCCCGGCGAGGTCGTCGAACAGCCGCAGCAGGCTGTCGGCCACCAGCCAGGGGTCGTGGTCGGCGAGCAGGGCGGGGTGGGCGCGCAGGGCCTCGATGACCAGCAGTTCGCGGGCGTGCTCGCCGAGCAGGGGGCGGGGCAGCGGGGCCTGTTCCAGCACCCAGCTGCGCATGACGGCGAAGTGCGGGCCGAGCAGGGCGCCGTGGCCTGCGGCCCCGGCGGCGGCGAGCAGGTGCCGGCGCAGGGGGCGGGCGGCGGTGAGGTCCGGCAGCAGGATGACGACGTGGTCGAGGTCGGGCAGGCGGTCGGCACTGCGTGCGATCACGCGCGCGGCGAGGGCGCGCAGGGCATCCTCGCCGCAGGGGATGAGATGGAGGGGGGTGTCGGGCAGGGCGGGTGGCGTCCTGTCGCTGCGGACTAGCGTTCCAGGTACTGCAGCTTGTCCGGCTTGCCGTCCCACTCCTCGGCGTCGGCCGGCGGATCCTTGCGCTGGGTGATCACGGGCCAGCTGCGGGACAGCTCGGCGTTGAGTTCGAGGAAGTGTTCCTGACCCTCGGGGACGTCGTCCTCGGGGAAGATGGCCTCGGCCGGGCACTCGGGCTCGCACAGGGTGCAGTCGATGCACTCGTCCGGATCGATGACCAGAAAGTTGGGGCCCTCGTGGAAGCAGTCGACCGGGCAGACCTCCACGCAGTCGGTGTACTTGCACTTGATGCAGTTTTCAGTGACGACGAAAGTCATGTGGTTCTCCTTCGGTGACAAGGCGCGCGCACTGCGTACGGCCGGGACAGGCCGCCATGATAATCACAAATGGCGGCGGGTTCGAGAAGCCGCAGGCGGCGTGGGTCTTAATCGTCCTCCAGGCGCGCCTTCAGCGCATACAGCGTCTCCAGTGCCTGGCGGGGGGTGAGTGCGTCCGGGTCGATCCCGGCCAGGGTCTCGACCACGGGGTGCGGGGCGGGGGCGGCATCCAGCGGCAGGCCGAGCTGGGGCGTTGCCTCGGCGCCGCGCGCGCTCTGCTTCTCGAGCTGGCGCAGGCGCTCGCGGGCACGCTGGATCACGCCGCGCGGTACCCCGGCCAGCTGTGCCACCTGCAGGCCGTAGCTCTGGTTGGCCGGGCCGTCCTTCACGCTGTGCAGGAAGACGATGCTGTCGCCGTGCTCGACGGCGTCGATGTGCACGTTGCGAATGCCCGCGGCCTGCTCGGGCCGGGCGGTGAGTTCGAAGTAGTGTGTGGCGAAGAGGGTGAAGGCGCGGTTGTGCACGGCCAGGTGTTCGGCGCAGGCCCAGGCCAGCGACAGGCCGTCGAAGGTGGAGGTGCCGCGGCCGATCTCGTCCATCAGCACCAGGCTCTGCGCGGTGGCATTGTTGAGGATGTTGGCCGCCTCGGTCATCTCCACCATGAAGGTGGAGCGGCCGGAGGCGAGGTCGTCCGAGGCGCCGATGCGGGTGAAGATGCGGTCCACCGGGCCGATGCGCGCGGCCGCGGCCGGCACGTAGCTGCCGATGTGCGCGAGCAGCACGATGAGTGCCACCTGACGCATGTAGGTGGATTTGCCGCCCATGTTGGGGCCCGTGATCATGAGCATGCGCCGCTCGTCGTCGAGCCGCGCGTCGTTGGGCACGAAGGGCTCGTCCAGCACCTGTTCCACCACCGGGTGGCGGCCGCCCTCGATGTGGATGCCGGGCGCCTCGGTGAGTTCGGGGCAGCTGTAGTCCAGCGTCTGTGCGCGCTCGGCGAGGTTGGTGGGCGCATCGAGCGCGGCCAGTCCGTCGGCGGCCTGCTGCAGCGGGCGCAGGTGGGCGATGAGCCGGTCCAGCAGGTCGTCGTACAGGCCCTTCTCGCGTGCCAGGGCGCGTTCGCGGGCGGACAGCACCTGGTCCTCGAAGCGCTTGAGCTCGGGGGTGATGAAGCGCTCCGCGCCCTTGAGCGTCTGGCGGCGGGTGTAGTCCTCCGGGGCCTTCGCCGCCTGGCCGCGCGAGATCTCGATGTAGTAGCCGTGGACCCGGTTGTAGGCCACCTTGAGGGTGGGGATGCCGGTACGCTCGCGCTCGCGGGTCTCGAGGTCCACCAGGAACTGGTCGGCGTTCTCGGACAGCGCCCGCAGCTCGTCGAGCTCGGCGTCATAGCCGGGGGCGATCACCCCGCCGTCGCGGATCAGCATGGGCGGGTGTTCGATGACGGCGGCGGCGAGCAGGTCCAACACCTCGGGGTGGGTGGCGATCTGAGCGGCCAGCTGGCCGAGCAGCGGGGCGTCGAGACCGGCGAGCTCCGCCTGCAGCGCCGGCAGGCGGGCCAGTGAGTCGCGCAGCGTGGCGAGGTCGCGCGGGCGGGCGGACTTGAGCGCCACGCGCGAGAGGATGCGCTCCACGTCGCCGATGCCGCGAAGTGCATCGCGCAGGGTCTCGAAGGCGCCGGACCCGATCAGGGTGGCGATGGCCTGGTGGCGGCCGCGCAGGGTGTCGCGATCGCGCAGCGGGCGGTTGAGCCAGCGGCGCAGGCAGCGGCTGCCCATGGCGGTGGCGGTGTGGTCGAGCACGGCGGCCAGGGTGTGATCCTGCCCGCCCTGGAGGTTCTGTTCCAGTTCCAGGTTGCGACGGCTGGCGGCATCCAGCACCACGCTGTGGCCCTGGCGCTCGCGGCGCAGGCTGTTGATGTGCGGCAGGGCGGCGCGCTGGGTGTCCTTGACGTACTGCAGCAGGGCCCCGGCGGCGGCCACGGCCAGCGGCGCGTCCTCGCAGCCGAAGCCGGCGAGGTCGCGGGTGCCGAACTGGCGGGTGAGCTGTTCGGTGGCGGTGTCGGTCTCGTAGTGCCAGGGCGGGCGGCGGGTGAGGCCGGGGCGGTCGCCCAGCGGCGGGCGGGCGTCCTCGGGATAGAGCAGTTCGGCCGGGCGCAGGCGTTCGATCTCGGCGGCAAGTGCCTCGTCGCCCGAGAGCTCCTGCACCACGAAGCGCCCGCTGGAGAGTTCCAGGCTGGCCAGCCCATGGCGTCCCTCGCGCCCGCAGACGCTCACCAGCAGGTTCTCGCGCCGCTCGTCGAGGAGGGCCTCCTCGGTGAGTGTGCCGGGGGTGACGATGCGCACCACCTGGCGTTCCACCGGACCCTTGGCGGCGGCCGGGTCGCCGATCTGCTCGCAGATGGCCACCGATTCGCCCAGGCGCACCAACTTCGCCAGGTACTGCTCGGCGGAGTGATAGGGCACGCCGGCCATGGGGATGGGCTCGCCGGCCGACTGCCCGCGGGCGGTGAGGGTGATGTCCAGCAGCCTGGCCGCGCGCCGGGCGTCCTCGAAGAACAGCTCGTAGAAATCCCCCATGCGATAGAAGAGGAGGATGTCCGGGTAGTCGGCCTTGATGCGCAGGTACTGCTGCATCATGGGCGTGTGCTGGCTGAGGTCGCGGGCGGCGGTCTGCGTCATGCGCGAGAGTCTATCGGACTGCGGCCCTGCCGCGCCACTTGCCGGCGCCCGGGGTTTTGCTGATCCCGCTCAATGTCCGTCCCACGCCCAGCGTCTATGCTTTGATCAACGGCGCGATGTCGCGCCCGTCGACCGTTCCATTTTAAGGAGGAAAACACTATGGCAATCCTGGTCGTGGTAGCCGACGCCGGACGCGCCCGGTTCTTCACCGCCGAATCGGCGACCGCCACACTGGTCGAGGACGAGGACAGGCTGCATCCCGAAGGGCGTCTGCACGTGAGTGATATGGCCTCGGACGAGCCCGGGCGCACCTTTGATTCCCATGGCGAGGGTCAGCATGCCATGGGCAACAAGGTGAACCCCAAGCGCCAGGAGGCCATCCGCTTTGCCAAGGAGCTGTGCGAGGATCTGGAGGCGCGGCGCAACAAGGGCAAGGTGGAGGGGCTGTACCTGGTCGCGCCGCCCCAGTTCCTGGGCGAGCTGCGTGACCACCTGAGCGCATCGCTGAAGGTGCTGGTGAAGGACGAGATCCACAAGGACCTGACCGAGCATGCGGCGGCCGACATCCGCGCCCACCTGCCCGAACACCTCTGATCACACGACGAGACGAAGGAACCGGTTTGACCGATATCCGACCGCTGGCGCCGGAGGCGCTGTACCAGACGACCGATCTCGCCACCCTGGACTTCGCCACCACCGCGGAGCTGCCCGAGCACAGTGAGGCCGTCGGCCAGCAGCGGGCGCTGGAGGCGATCCGCTTCGGCGTGGGCATCCGGCATCACGGCTACAACCTGTTCGTGGCCGGCTCCACCGGGCTGGGCAAGCATGTGGTGGTACAGCGCGAGCTGGCCACACGTGCCGCCGGCTCGCCGGTGCCGGACGACTGGTGCTACGTCAACAACTTCGATGCCCCGCACAAGCCGCGCTCCCTGCGCCTGCCCACGGGCAAGGCGCGCGAACTGTCGCAGGACATGCAGCAGCTGGTCGACGACCTGCTAAGCGCCATCCCTGCGGCCTTCCAGGGCGATGAGTACCGGTCGCGCGCCCAGGAGATCAACGACGAGTTCAAGGAGCGCCAGGACGACGCCTTCCTGGCCCTGGACGAGGAGGCGCAGAAGCGCGACATCACCATCCTGCGCACCCCCACCGGTTACACGCTGGCCCCGCTGAAGGACGGTGAGGTGGTGGGGCCGGAGGAGTTCGAGGCGCTGGAAGAGACCGAGCAGCAGAAGATCGAACACGCCGTGGACGAGCTGCGCACGAAGCTGCGCGAGACCATACGCCAGATCCCGCTGTGGCAGAAGGAGATGCACCAGAAGATCAAGGCGCTGGATCGCGAGGTCACCGATGTGACCGTCTCCCAGCTCATGAAGGGGCTGGCGAAGAAATACGCCACGCTCGATGGCGTGCCGGATTATCTGGAGGCGGTGCGCCGGGACGTGATCGACAACGTGGATGCCTTTCGCCAGCAGGGCGAGGCGGTGGAGGTGGCCGGGCGCAAGGTGGAGCTCGCGCCGGACTTCAATCGCTACAAGGTCAATGTGCTGGTGGATCATTCCGATGCCAGTGGCGCGCCGGTGGTGCACGAGGACAACCCCACCTATCTGAACCTCATCGGCCGCATCGAGCATATCGCCCAGTTCGGCACCCTGATCACGGACTTCACCCTGATCAAGCCCGGCGCCCTGCACCAGGCCAATGGCGGTTATCTCGTGCTCTACGTGCGCGATGTACTGATGAACGCCTTTGCCTGGGAAGGCCTCAAGCGCGTGCTGCGCTCGAACGAGCTGCGGCTCGAATCGCTGGAACGCATGCTCAGCCTGGCGAGCACCACCTCGCTGGAGCCCGAGCCCATCCCGGTGGACGTCAAGGTCGTGCTGGTGGGCGACCGCATGCTCTACTACCTGCTCAAGGCCTACGATCCCGAGTTCGCCCAGCTGTTCAAGGTGGCGGCCGACTTCTCCGAGGACATCGACCGCAGCCCCGACAACACGCGGCTGATGGCCAGCCTCATCGGCACCGTGCAGCACCAGGAGGCGCTGCGTCCGTTCACGCGCGAGGCGGTGGGGCGGCTCATCGAGCACCTGGCGCGCATCGCCGCCGACGGGGAGAAGGTCTCCGTGCACATGGGCAACCTCTGCGACCTGATGCGCGAGGCCGACTACTGGGCCGGCGAGGACGGTGGCGCGCAGGCCACCGATGTGCGGCACGTGCAACAGGCCATCGACAAGCGCATCTACCGCCTGGACCAGATCCGCGAGCGGGTGCATGAGTCCATCCTGCGCGAGATCCAGCTGGTGGCCACCGCGGGCGAGACCATCGGTCAGGTCAACGGCCTGTCGGTACTGCAGCTGGGCGACTATGCCTTCGGCCGCCCCTCGCGCATCACCGCCACCGCGCGGCTGGGCGAGGGCAAGTTCATCGACATCGAGCGCGAGGTGGAGCTCGGCGGGCCCATCCACTCCAAGGGCGTGATGATCCTCTCCTCCTATCTCGGCCACCGCTATGCCAGCGACCGGCCGCTGTCGGTCTCGGCGAGCCTGGTCTTCGAACAGTCCTACGGCCAGGTGGAGGGCGACAGCGCCTCGGTGGCCGAACTCTGTGCCCTGCTCTCGGCCCTGGGCGAGATCCCGCTGCGCCAGTCGCTGGCGGTGACGGGCTCGGTGAACCAGCACGGCGAGGTGCAGGCCATCGGTGGGGTGAACGAGAAGATCGAGGGGTTCTTCGACATCTGCCGGGGCCGCGGGCTCGACGGTCGGCAGGGGGTGATCATTCCGGCGAGCAACACCGCCCACCTCATGCTGCGCCAGGACGTGGTCGAGGCGGTGCGCGAGGGACGCTTTGCCATCTATGCCGTGCGCCATGTCGAGGAGGTCATGACCCTGCTGAGCGGGCTTGCACCGGGCGAGGCCGATGCGAAGGGCGCCTTCCCGGCCGACAGCTTCAACGGGCGGGTCGCGGCCCGCCTCAAGGCCCTGACGAAGAAGCGCCAGGCCTTCATCGCCCGGAGCCGCGGCAGGGACGACGGTCATGCTCAGTCCTGAGGCCGGCCGCCGCATCGCCCGCATCCTGCTGGGACTGGACCCGGCGAGCGCCGTTCCCCAGGACATCGAACCCGCCCTGCGCATCGCCCGGGCGCTGCAGGCCGAGCTCACCGCCCTGTTCATCGAGGACGACGACCTGTTTCGCATCGCCGCCCTGCCGTTTTCCACCGAGATCCCGTTCGGCGGCGGCGATGTCCGCGCCCTGGACGTGGCGCGGCTGGAGCGCTCGCTGCGCCACGTCGCGCGGCGGGTCGAGGCCGAACTCGCCAGGGCCGCGGAGCAGGCACAGGTGCCCTGGGCCTTTCGCGTGCTGCGCGGCCGGCGCCTGCCGACCCTGCTGGCCGAGGCCGGGGTGGAGGACCTGCTGGTGCTCGCACGCACCCCGCACAGCGTCGACGAGGCGCGCCAGGCCGCCAGCGCGCATACCGTGGCCGTGGTCTTCGACGGCTCGGAGGCCGCGCGCCACGCCGTCACGCTCGCCGCCCGCCTGGTCGGTCAGGACGGCCGCGACCTGCTGCTGCTCGACACCGCCCCCCGCGAGGACACGGCCGCCCGCACCCTCCGCCAGCAGCTGATCGAACAGGGCATCCCCGCCACCCTGCGCCGCCTGCCCGACCTCACCGCCGGCCGGCTGATCGAGGCCCTGCGCGGCAACGTGCCGCTGCTGCTCATCCTGCCCGCCGACCACCCCGCCATCGCCACCCCCGGCTTCATCGACCGCCTGCGCCGCCACCTGCCGTCGCCGCTGGCGCTGTTGAGATGAGGCGAGAGGCGAGAAGTCTTTTGGCCCAGAGAGGGTATAAAGGATTATCCATCCGTCATCCCTGCGCATGCAGGGATCCAGCTGCGGTGCGTCCGGAGCTGGCGATGTCTAATGGACCCCGCTGCCGGTCGGTCTGGATTCCTGCGTTCGCAGGAATGACGGAGGGGGGGCAGGAATGACGAGGGGGTTTGGCACGACGCGGTGGAGGGAAGAATCAGACGCCTGGATGGTCCTTTGTCCGTCATCCCTGCGCATGCAGGGATCCAGCTGCGGTGCGTCCGGTGCTGTTGGTGTCTGATGAACCCCCGCTGCCGGCCGGTCTGGATTCCTGCGTTCGCAGGAATGACGAGGGGGCTGGCATGCCGCAGGGTGGGATTGGGTTCGTCAAGTCGATCGATTGTGGTTGATTCCTCGTGTGTCGCATGGATGCTGTCTGCGGGAGCGGTCTAACCTGACAGATCCTCATACAAGTCCATCCAGTCAGGATTCGAATCTTCTATGAGCTTCAGTTTCCAGGCTCTTTTCCAGCGTTTTATCTGCTTCTCTCTTTGTATGGCGGTCTCCATGGTTGGGTGGAGTTCATACCAGACGAGTTGGGTGACGTCATATTTCTTCGTGAAGCCTTCCACCAGGTGCTGTTTGTGTTGCCAGATGCGTTGTATAAGGTTTGAGGTGACGCCGGCATAGAGGGTTCCGTTTCGCTTGCTGGCGAGCAGGTATACGGCTGGCTGTTTCATGATCCCTCCCTGGATCCGATCTGTCGTAATCAGATTATCGACCCATCCGGCCTGGATTCCAGTGCCAGGCCGCGGCTGGTGCCTGGGCGAATCTCGGAAGCCATTCCTTCGTCATCCCTGCGCATGCAGGGATCCAGCTGCGGCGCGTCCGGCGCTGGCGATGTCTAATGGACCCCGCTGCCGGTCGGTCTGGATTCCTGCGTTCGCA
>JABURS010000018.1 GCA_014762505.1 Chromatiales bacterium
AACTCGCGACCCCAACCTTGGCAAGGTTGTGCTCTACCAACTGAGCTATTCCCGCTGCGTCAGTGGGGCGGAATGATACTGGCCACCCCGGACTTCGTCAACACTTTTGCAACATCACTGTGCAACCCGTCGAGGCTACTTCGCCTCGAAGCTGCGGACGGCCGCGCGCAGGTAGCTCAGCATGGACCACAGCGTGAGTGCGGCGGCAACGAACAGCGCCGCCAGGCCGATCTCGTAGACCGGGATACCCCACAGCGGGTACTCGAACAGCAGCAGGGTCAGGGCGATCATCTGCGCCGTGGTCTTCACCTTGCCGATGTAGGAGACGGCCACCCGGGCCCGCTGGCCGATCTCGGCCATCCATTCACGCAGGGCCGAGATGGCGATCTCGCGCCCGATGATGATGATGGCGGCCACCGCCAGCCAGACCGACCAGTTGCCATGCACCGCGTGGCTATGCTCCGTCACCATCACCAGCACCGCCGCCACGGTGAGCTTGTCGGCCACCGGATCGAGAAAGGCGCCAAAGTGGGACTCCTGGCCGAGGCGACGGGCCAGGTAGCCATCCAGCCAGTCCGTCACCCCGCCCAGGGCGAAGATCAGCGCGCTGGCCGGACCCGACCATTCCCAGGGCAAGTAGAATACCACCACGATCAGCGGGATCAGGGCGATGCGCAGATAGGTCAGTGCATTCGGGATGTTCATGCGGGCCATGGCGGCGTGGTGTCCGGGTCAGTCCTGTGAATGAAAGGTCTCGTAGATACGTCGTGCCAGCTCATGGCTGATACCCGGCACCTTGGCCAGTTCCTCGGCGCTGGCGGCGCTCACGCCACGCTGCCCACCGAAGTGCTTGAGCAGCGTCTGGCGACGCTTCGGCCCCAGCCCCGGGATGCCTTCCAGCGGCGAGGTCGTTCGCGCCTTCGCGCGACGCTGGCGGTGGCCCGTGATGGCGAAGCGATGCGCCTCGTCGCGGATCTGCTGCACGAGATGCAGTGCCGGGGAGTTCGCCGGCAGTATAGTGGGCACCGCGGAGTCGCTCAATACGAGGGTCTCGAGACCGGGTTTGCGGCCCTCCCCCTTCGCCACGCCGATGATGCTCACGCCCGTGATCTGCAGCTCCTCCAGCACCTCCCGCGCCTGGCGCACCTGGCCCTTGCCGCCGTCGATGAAGAGGATGTCCGGCAGGGGCGCCTCCCCTTCCTTCAGACGGCGATAGCGCCGGGTGAGCGCCTGGCGCATGGCGGCATAGTCGTCGCCGGGCTCGATGCCCTCGATATTGAAGCGGCGGTAGTCCGACTTCTTCGGCCCCTCGCCATCGAACACCACGCAGGATGCCACGGTGGCCTCGCCCTGGGTGTGACTGATATCGAAACACTCCAGTCGCGACGGGATGCCATCCAGGTCCAGCTCCTCCTGCAGGGCCTCGAAGCGCTGCTGCATGCCCGCCCGCGAGGCCAGGCGCGAATCCAGGGCATGTGCGACGTTGCGCCGGGCGAGTGCCACCCAGCGCGCGCGATCACCGCGCAGGCTGTGCGAGATCGTGACCTTGCGCCCCCGGCGCAGGGCCAGCATCTCCTCCAGCACGACCCCATCCTCCGGGGCATGCGAGACCAGGATCTCGCCCGGCACCTCGCGCGTGAGGTAGTACTGGCCGATGAAGGCCGCCAGCACCTGCCCCTCGTCCAGCTCGTCCGTGGCGCTGGGGAAGAAGCTCTTGTTGCCGAGGTTGTGCCCGCCACGCACGGAAAAGGCCTGCACGCAGGCCAGCCCGCTGCGGATCTCGCAGGCCAGGATGTCGAAGTCCCCCTGCCCGCCCGATACGTACTGCTTCTCCGAGATCTGGCGCAGGGCCTCGATCTGGTCGCGATACTGCGCCGCCTGTTCATAGTCCAGGCGCGCGGCGGCCTCCTCCATGTGGCGCACCAGGTCACCAATGACCTTCTCGCTCTTGCCCTCCAGGAACTGGATGGCGTGCTCGATATCTTCGTGATACCGCGCTTCGCTGATGTAGCCGACGCAGGGCGCGGTGCAACGCTTGATCTGGTATTGCAGGCAGGGACGGGAGCGGTTGCGGAAGAAGCTGTCCTCGCACTGGCGCACGCGGAACAGCTTCTGCAGCAGGTTCAGCGTCTCGCGCACCGCCCCGGCACTGGGATAGGGACCGAAGTAGCGCCCGGGCTGGCGCCGCGCGCCACGGTGGAACCCAAGCCGCGGAAAGGCATCCTGGGTGGCCACGAAGATATAGGGATAGCTCTTGTCGTCGCGCAGCAGCACGTTGTAGCGCGGGCGATGCTCCTTGATCAGGTTGTTCTCGAGCAGCAGCGCCTCGGCCTCGGTATTGGTGACCGTGACCTCGATGTTGCAGACCTGGCGCACCATGGAGGCGATGCGCGGGCTCAGCTGGGCCGACTCGCGAAAATAGGAAGACACCCGCTTGCGCAGGTCCTTGGCCTTGCCCACGTAAAGCACCTGACCCGCCTCGCCCATCATGCGGTAGACGCCGGGGCGATGGGTCAGGTGGCGCAGAAAGGCCTGGGGATCGAAGGCGGCCGGGGCGCTCATCGGCGTGCGGGCAGTAGCTCGCGGATACGCGCAAACACAGCGTGGAACATGTCCTCGGTGAGACGCCGGGTCTGGGTGTTGTAGCGACTGCAGTGGTAGGAATCGACGAGCTGCAGACCGTTTGGCAGCACATGCTCCGCCCCATGCCCGAAGCGGTAACCGCCCTGCTTCAGCCCCAGTGCGCGCAGCACGGCATTGTGGGCGATGGTGCCCAGGGCCAGCACCACCGACCCGGTTGCCAGCGTATCCAGCTCCGCAGCGAGGTAGTCGTTGCAGCTGCGGATCTCGGCGGTGGTGGGCTTGTTCTCGGGAGGGAGGCACTTCACCGCGTTGGTGATGCGGCAATCGATGAGCCGCAGGCCGTCGTCCGCTGCGCGCGACTCGGGGGCCGAACCGAAGCCGAAGCGGTGCAGGGTGTCGTAGAGCAGGATGCCGGCGTAGTCACCGGTAAAGGGGCGGCCGGTCGCGTTGGCGCCGTGCATGCCCGGGGCCAGGCCGACGATGAGCAGGCGCGCACGCCCGTCGCCGAAGGGGGCAACCGGGGCGCAGTGGTAGTCGGGGTGCCTGGCCTGAACCTCACGCAGAAAGCCGGCGAGCCGCGGACAGCGCCGGCAGGATGGATCGAAGCTGGATGTCATGGGGCGATTCTATCCCAAGCGGGCGCGGCGCTCACCTGCGAGCGCCCGAGAAAACAGATGAGGTTTCGATTTTAACTATCTGATTAAAAAAGATCAGACATCGTGCTCGATGAGCCCGTGCTGGATGGCCAGTCGAATCATCTCGATGTCGCTCTTCACGTTGAGCTTGTCGTGCAGGCGGCTCTTGTAGGTGCTCACCGTCTTGGGGCTAAGGCAGAGCTTGTCGGAAATCACCTGCGGGCGATGCCCCTGGGTGATCATGAGCAGGATCTGCATCTCCCGCTGGGAGAGCCGGTCGAAGGGAGAATCGTCCGCCCCGGGCAGCATGGACAGGGCCAGCTGCTGGGCGATCTCGGGGCTGATGTGCTTGCCGCCACCATGGACGCTCTTGATGGCCTTGATCATCTCGTCGATGTGGCAGCCCTTGGTGAGATAGCCCGATGCCCCCGCCTCCAGCAGGCGGCGCGGAAACGGGCCCTCGGCATGGACGGTGACGACGATGATCCGCGGCGCGCCCTCGTGCAGCAGGATGCGCCGGATCGCCTCCAGCCCGCCGATGCCCGGCATGTTCACGTCCATGAGCAAGACGTCGGGCTTGAGCGCTCGCACCGCCTCGATGGCCGCCTCGCCACTGTCGGCCTCGCCGACGACCTCGATCCC
The DNA here is from genome assembly GCA_014762505.1 of Chromatiales bacterium. NCBI lineage: Bacteria > Pseudomonadati > Pseudomonadota > Gammaproteobacteria > Chromatiales > Chromatiales bacterium. Next base: position 3,861 of record JABURS010000018.1, read on the forward strand.
GTCGGAGTCCCTGCGATCCTCCAGCAGCCGACGGATACCGGTGCGCACGAGATCATGATCGTCCACGATGAGGACGCCAATCATAACCTACTCCCTGAGACCTGCCTTTGGCGTTATGTATGAAAAACCATGTCCGCCACACGATACCACGATTCAAGCGTGGCGCCCGGCAAACCACCCGATACGGCGCAAGCCCATCGGGCCGTTCTCATTTTACATGCCGGACGGGTTTCAGGTAGCCGTCGGGAGGAAACCCGTCCACCCGGCAGCCTCCTGCACAATGCAGGCCGGCGGCATTCTCAGGACACCCGACACCCCGGGGCCTGCTCACCCGCCGACTTGAGCCAGCCCGGCAGGACGCATCAACAAAAAAGGGCGGGGTATCGGCCGATACCCCGCCCCCGTCGTGGCTGGCGACAGACGCGCTGTGGCTTACTTGCGCACGCCCTCGATCGACAGAATGATCTCGGCCTCGCGCGACTTCGGGCCCAGCTCATAGTCGATGTTGAAGTCCTTCAGCGCGATGCTGGTGTTGCCCTGGAAGCCGGTGCGATAGCCGCCCCAGGGGTCCTCGCCCTCGCCGACGTGAGTGACGTCGATGCGAACTTCGCGGGTCACGTCCTTCAGCGTCAGGTCGCCGGTCAGCACACCGGTGCCGTCGCCGTTGTCCTTGTAGGCGGTGCTGACGAAGCGCGCGGTCGGGTACTTGCTCACGTCGAAGAAGTCCTTGCCGCGCAGGTGCTTGTCGCGCTCGGCATGGTTGGAGTCGATGCTGGCCACGTCGATGGTCACGTCGATCTTCGACGCCTCGGGCCTCGAAGGGTCATAGGAGAACTCGCCCTCGAAGTCGTTGAAGCGGCCATACAGCCAGCTGTAGCCCAGGTGCTGGATACGGAACTGGATGAAGGCATGCGCGCCCTTGGTGTCGATCACGTAGTCGGCGGCCGTGGCCAGGCCCGGCACGGACACCGCGAGGGCAAGAACAGCGCCAATCAGGGATTTACGTATCATGCGTCTACTCCTTGGTGTTGTGAATGAAGCCGCTGTGAAGCTCAGGGCCGCAGCATGCGTCGCAGGGTGCGGTCCCTGTTGAAAAAGTGATGCTTGAGCGCCGCCAGGGCATGCAGCACGACCAGACCGATGAGTACCCAGGCCAGCCACAGGTGTACGACCCCCGCCACGTCCTCCTGGTTCTCGATGCCCGTGATCGTGGCCGGGACCTCGAACCAGCCAAACACCTCGATCGGCCGGCCATCGGCCGTGGAGATCAGGTAGCCCGCGAACATGATGGCGAACAGCAGGCTGTACAACGCCAGGTGCACCACGTGGGCGAGCCGGCGCTCCAGCGGCTTGCCGATCGGGGTCGGGTGGGGATTGACGAGGCGCCAGACCAGCCGCAGGAACACGGCGAGGAACAGCAGGATGCCCACCGACTTGTGGATGAAGGGCGCCGTCCGATACCAGTCGTCGTAGTAGGTCAGTTCCACCATCCACAGCCCCAGGGCGAACAGGCCGATCACGGCCAGCGCCACCAGCCAGTGCAGCAGGATGGCCACCAGGCCATAGCCGTCTGTCGAGTTGCGCCATTGCATACGGACCTCCCTTCGGGGCGACTCCCCAGTCTTCAATGGCCCCAGTATCTCTGTTGCGAATTGATATATAAATACCTAGTATTTGAAAAGTCTGTTGCTTTATAGAGAACAATTATGGATCGGCTCGAGGCGATGCGCAGCTTCGTCAAGGTGGTGGAGGCCGGCAGCGTCTCCGGGGCGGCCGACCGGCTGGGGGTGGCAAAATCCGCGGTCAGCCGGCGGCTGCGGGATCTCGAGGCCCACCTGGGGGCGGAGCTGGTCCGGCGCACCACCCGGCGACTGGCACTCACCGACAGTGGCCGCGCCTATTACGAGCGCTGCCGGCGCATCCTCGAGGACGTCAACGAGGCCGAGGAGGCCGTCTCCATCCAGCAGGGGCGTCTGGCCGGCCGGCTACGGGTCGCCGCCCCCCTCTCCTTCGGCCTGCAGCACCTGCAGCCCGCCATCATCGAGTTCATGCGCAGGCATCCGGACGTGCAGTTCGATCTCGACCTCAACGACCGCCAGGTCGACCTCATGACCGAGGGGCTGGACGTGGGGGTGCGCATCGCCGACCTGGCCGACTCCAGCCTGATGGCCCGCCGGCTGGCCCCGGTCCGCTCCCTGGTCTGCGCCAGCCCGGGCTACCTGGCCGAACGCGGCACGCCCGCCACGCCGGACGCGCTCGCCGATCACGACTGCCTGGTCTACACCAACCAGCCGGACCCCTTCCTGTGGCGTTACCAGGATGAAACGGGCAGGCCTGGCCACGTGGGCATCCATCCACGGCTGGCCGCGAACAACGGCGACCTCCTCTGCGAGGCCGCAGCAGCCGGCCAGGGCATCCTGCTCACCCCCACCTTCATCGCCTACCGCGACATCGCCGCAGGGCGCCTGCAGCCCATCCTCACCGGGCTGCGCTGGCCACGGATCAATGCCTACGCGCTCTACCCGCAGACCCGCCACCTCTCGGCACGTGTGCGCGCCTTCGTCGACTTCCTCGCCGAGCGCTTCGCGGGCGAACCCTACTGGGATACGGAAATCGGCCAGGCGGAAGATGGCCACGGGGACTAGCAGGCCTCCCGCTCGCCGCTCGGGCTAGAGGTGCGCCAGTGCCTTCTCGGCGCGCTCGTAACCGAGATCGATCATCTCGCGCGCACGATGAAAATCGAAGATGCCGCAGGCATTCACCGGGATCTCGATCAGCCCCTGCGGATCGTAGGCCGCCATGCGGAAACGGGTGATGCCGTTCTGCATGGTCTCGAGCGAGCGCGAGATGAGATCGAACATGTCATAGGACGGCTGCTGCTTGCCCTCGAAGCCGAGCTTCTGCTGAATGCCCTCGATAAACTCACCGATGGCCTTCTGGTAGGGGCCGGGCCGGGTGTCGTCCGAGAAACTGGCCGTGCTGTCCTCATCCATTCCCTCCTCCTCGCGACCGCTGAGACTGACCGCGATGGTGAGGTCGCCGCGCTCACGCAGCGTGGGCGCGATGGGCACGGGATTCACCAGGCCGCCATCGACCAGCGTGCGCCCATCGATCACCACCGGGGTGAAGACGGTGGGGATGGCCATGGAGGCGCGTATCGCATCGAACAATGACCCGCGGCTGAGCCAGACCTCCCGCCCCTTCTCCAGGTCGGTGGCAATGGCCGTGAAGGCGATCGGCAGGTCCTCGATGTTTGCCTCGCCGAGCATCTCGCGCAGCTCCTTCATCAGGCGGTCGCCGCTGAACAGGCCCGACCAGCTGAAGGCGAAGTCCAGCAGCTTGAACACGTCGCGCCGGGTCAGGGAGCAGACCCAGTCCTCGTAGAGATCGAGCTTGCCGGCCGCATAGATGCCGCCGACCACCGCCCCCATCGAACAGCCGGCGATGGAGGTGATGTCGAAGTCGCGGTTCTCCTCCAGCCAGCGGATCACGCCGATCTGCGCGAGCCCGCGGGCCCCGCCGCTGCCAAGTGCCAGGGCGACGTGTCTGGTCTTTCGCTTGCTCATGGGTTGGTCCCGCTGTCGGCACATGCCGCGCAACAGACTAGCGCAGACCCGCACACGAATAACAGGCCCGAAGGCGTCGGCTGTTTTCCGGGCAAAAAAAAGCCGAACCAGTTGGCTCGGCTTTTTGAGTATGGCGTCCCCACGGGGATGACGGGGTGCGTCCCTGCACCCCGCCCTGCGGGCTGCCGCTTCGCGGCGTGCCCGGCGGCTCCCGGCCGCCGGGTCGAACCCTGGGGTTCGCATCCCCGTGGTTCTGCTTTCTTTCGGGCAAAGAAAAAGCCGAACCAGTTGGCTCGGCTTTTTGAGTATGGCGTCCCCACGGGGATGACGGGGTGCGTCCCTGCACCCCGCCCTGCGGGCTGCCGCTTCGCGGCGTGCCCGGCGGCTCCCGGCCGCCGGGTCGAACCCTGGGGTTCGCATCCCCGTGGTTCTGCTTTCTTTCGGGCAAAGAAAAAGCCGAACCAGTTGGCTCGGCTTTTTGAGTATGGCGTCCCCACGGGGATTCGAACCCCGGTTACCGCCGTGAAAGGGCGGTGTCCTAGGCCTCTAGACGATGGGGACGCTGTCCTGCTTGTATCCCGCGCAGGCCTATTTGCGCGGTGTACCTATCAACAGTGTGGTGGTGAGCCCTGCGAAGGTCAGCAGGAACCCGACCGGGATGGTGGCGAGAAAGGGTTTTGCCAGTTCACTGGATCCGGTGAACATGAAGCCGAATCCAACGACAATACCCAGTACTGTGATGATGATTCCGGCTATCACGGCGAAACGCCCGAAGCGTAACATCATCGACCACCATCAAAACCAAAAAGTTGGTGGAGCTAGGCGGGATCGAACCGCCGACCTCTTGCATGCCATGCAAGCGCTCTCCCAGCTGAGCTATAGCCCCACACGGGAGCGCGCACTTTAAGGCAGTGCGCAGACCTTGTCAAGCACCCGACTGGCCATCCGTTACAGAATTTTTCTCAACGTATTCAATCGCCTTGGCGAGGCGCGCCAGGGTGCGTTCGCGACCCAGCAATTCCAGGGTGATGTCGATCGGCGGCGACACGCCGCCACCGCTCACCGCCACGCGCAGGGGCTGTGCAACCTTGCCCAGTTTCAGGTCGAGCTGCTCGCCGGTGGCGATCACCACCCCGTGGATCGGCTCGGCCCGCCACTCGCCCAGGGCCTCGAAACCGGCCCTGAGGGACTGCAGCACCGCCAGGGCCTCGCCCTTGAAGTTCTTCTGCGCCGCCTTCTCGTCGTAGGCATCGAAATCCGCCCAGAAGAAGCGGCTGGTCTCGGCCATCTCCACCAGGGTCTTCGAGCGTTCGGCCTGGCACTTCACCACCTCGGCCAGCGGCGGCTCACCGGCGGGGTCCACCCCCAGGTTGCCGACGTGCCAGCTGAGATGGCGGGCGACATGCTCGGGGTCGCTGTTCTTCAGATACTGCTGGTTGAGCCACAGCAGCTTTTCCGGATTGAAGGTGGAAGCCGAGCGGTTCACGTCCTTCAGATCGAAGAGCTCGATCATCTCGTCCAGCGTGAACACCTCCTGGTCGCCATGGGACCAGCCCAGACGCACCAGGTAGTTGATCAGCGCCTCGGGCAGAAAGCCCTCGTCGCGATACTGCATCACGCTCACCGCGCCATGCCGCTTGGACAGGCGCTTGCCGTCGGGGCCGAGGATCATCGGCACGTGGGCATAGTGCGGCAGCTCGGCGCCCAGGGCCTTGAGGATGTTGATCTGGCGCGGGGTGTTGTTGATGTGGTCGTCGCCGCGGATCACGTGGGTGATCTCCATGTCCCAGTCGTCGACCACCACGGTGAGGTTGTAGGTGGGCGTGCCGTCGCCGCGGGCGATGATGAGATCGTCCAGCTCCCTGTTCTGGAAGGCGATGCGCCCGCGGATCAGGTCGTCGAAGGCCACCTCCCCGTCCTGCGGGTTGCGGAAGCGCACCACCGGCTCCACGCCTTCGCGCGGCGTCTGACGGTCACGGCAGCGGCCGTCGTAGCGCGGCTTTTCCTTGCGCGCCATCTGCTCGGTGCGCATCTGCTCCAGCTCTTCCTTGCTGCAGTAGCAGTAATAGGCGTCCCCCTGGTCCAGCAGCTGCTGGATGACCTCCTTGTACCGGTCGAAGCGCTTGGTCTGGTAGAACGGACCCTCGTCGTACTCCAGGCCCATCCAGGTCATGCCCTCGAGAATGGCATTCACCGACTCCTGGGTGGAACGTTCGAGATCGGTGTCCTCGATGCGCAGGACGAAATCACCACCGTGCTTGCGGGCGAACAGCCAGGAGAACAGCGCGGTGCGGGCGCCGCCGATGTGCAGGTAGCCGGTGGGGCTGGGGGCGAAACGGGTACGTACTTTCATGGTCTCGGGATCAGGGTTTGCAGGGAAGCAGCAGTTTAGCAGAGGGGCGCACCCCGGTGCACCGCAACAGTGGCAAGCGGGGGCAGATGCTTTATCATTTCGCCATTCCCGGCGATGATGACGACATGAACTCAACCCAACGCATGGTCTGGCGCTCCTCCGCCTTCACCGACCCCGGCCGCAAACGGGCGCTCAACGAAGATGCCCTGTTCGAGAACGCCGAGCTGGGCGTCTGGGCGGTGGCCGACGGCATGGGCGGGCACAAGGCCGGCGACGTGGCCAGCCAGACCATCGTCGATTCCCTGCGCCGCTTTCGCGCCACCGACAGCCTGGCGGCACGCATCGACGCCCTGGAATCGCTGATCCTGGAGGCGAACGCCGATCTGCTGCATCACGTCGACCGCCCCTCGAGCAAGGACATCATGGGCTCCACCGTGGCCCTGCTGACCGTGTTCCCGCCACTGGGCATCCTGATGTGGGCCGGCGACAGTCGCATCTACCGCCTGCACCGGGACCGGCTGGAACGGCTCACCGAGGACCACACCATGGTCCACGAACTGGTCAAGCGCGGGCATCTCAGCGAAGAGGAGGCAGAGACACACCCCTCGGCCAATATCGTGCTGCGCGCAGTGGGGGGCGACGCCAATCTCAAGCTCGACCTGGAACAGGTGGAGATCGCCAGCGGCGACCGCTTCCTGCTGTGCTCGGACGGGCTCTACAAGGACGTCAGCGAGAAAAGGATCGAGTCACTCATGCGCATTCCGGATATCCACGAGTGCAATCACCGCCTGCGACAGGCCGCACTGGATGGCGGCGGCAGCGACAACATCACCTGCATCCTGGTCGACTTTCATCGCCGTGACGAGGCAGCCGGGGCATGAATGCGCCGCTCGTCATTCGTCGCCGGCAGACACCCCTGCGGGCGCTGGCCACCCGTTATGCCAACGAAGAAATCAGCCGGGAAGACTACCTGGTCGAGCGTCGGCGCCTGCTCAACTGCATCGAGCGCGAGCTACGCGCGTCCGCCGCTCCGGGGCGCGTCGGCCGGTCCTGCCAGCCCGAGGTCACCCCGGGCCAGGGCAACCGCTGGGTGGTGCTGCTCATCGCCGGCGTGATACTGATCTCGCTGCTACTGCTCTTGCGCTGAACGCCCTGCCCGGCTCAGGCCTCGCAGACGAATCCGATCTGCCCCTCCGGGCCCGCCTTGCGCTCACCGAGATAGACGGTGCCACTGCCCCAGAGATCCAGCTCCTGATGCTTGAGGAACACCTCCTTGCCGTTCTGGAAGCGCACGTAGCTGCCATTGCGGCTCTGATCGACCAGCACGAACTTTCCCTGGCGGTATTCGAAGCGCGCATGGAAGCGGGAGACGAGATTTCCCTCGGCGATGATGTCGGACTGGGGGCTGCGCCCGGCGATCATGGCGCTGGTCTTGGCCGAGACACGCCAGTCGCGGTCGCGATACGTCAGGCGCAACACCCCGCTGGCCAGCCCGCCCTGCTCGTGCGTATCGGCCAGGCTGCCGAAATCGTTCTGGTCGCAGACCAGCTCGTAGACCGCCTGGTCGTCCTGCGGGGACAGGCGTTCGGGCAGCTCATAGACCATCTGCCGAAAGACGGGCGACAGGTGCTCGGCCGTGTCCTCGGTGAGCAATATCTGCTTGCGACCAGCCAGCGCGGCGATCTGTGCGGCGCCGGTGAACACGGGGGCGCCAAAGGGGTCGTCCCCCAGGGGGATGACGCCAAAGTGCATCCCCATGCGGTACATCACCTGTGTCTGACCGATGCCCAGCGAGGTCTCGAACAGGCCCTGTATGTCGCAGGCGGCACGCACCGCTTCGTCCGGTGTGGGAAAACGCATCAAGAGGGTGTTGCCGCCCATGCGCAAGGGCTGACCGCCGTGGTGGCGACCGGTCTGCATCACGCGTTCCACGCAGGGGTCGTCCTGCGCGCCGACATTGGCAAGGTCCACGCCCGAATCGTTGACGCTGATCCGCTCACGCAGATCGATGGACATCACAACCCCTTCCAGCTGATCGACGGTCATGCGTTGGCCGGCTCCGGTCAGTACTTTCGTTCGAGTTCCATGACGGTATCGGACTTGCTCCAGTGCAGCCGGTCCAGGAAGGACAGCCCCAGCAGCACCTCGGAGGGGCTGCCGCCCTCGAGCACGATGGCGTCGACATTGGTCAGTTCGATGTCGCCCACCTTCACCCGGTCGAGTTTGACCTGGTAACCGGTCGTCACGCCGTTGGCCGTGGAGACACCGATCTGGCGGCCCGACTTGTAGTTCAGCCCGATGCTGCGGGCATGGCCGGAATTCATGGCCACCGAACTCGCCCCGGTGTCCACCAGGAAGTGGACCATGGTGCCGTTGATGAAGCCGTTCGTCTCGAACATGTTGCGCGTCGAACGGTAGATCTGATGTTTCTTGCCCGGTCCCGGTGCCGTGTAATTGGCACCGATATGGGTACCGAGCCGGTATTCCACCTGTTTGCCGTCGATCTCGAACACCGCCTTCTCACTGTCGGCATCGACGAGCATCACGCCCTGCGGACTGGTCTCGCCCCGGGACAGCACCATGCGCTCACCATCGATCTTGACCACGGCCTTGCCCGGGAACAGGCCCACCACCGTGATGTCGGCCGCCATCAGCGGCAGCACCAGGATCATGCCGACAAACAGGACCAACAGACGTTTCATGCCCCTCTCCTCACAGCTTCGCGCGGCATCCCGCCACCATCAGCCCGCAGCATAACTTGCCCAGCCCCAGGCGGCCAGTTGCAGGCCGGCCAGGGAGAAGAGTCCCGCGATCACGTCGTCGAGCATGATGCCGAGCCCGCCGTGCACGTGCCGGTCGAACCAGCGTATGGGCCAGGGCTTGACCGCGTCGAAGAACCGGAACAGGACAAAGCCCAGCAGCAGCCATGTCCACCCGGCCGGCGCGGCCAGCAGGGTGATCCACAGGCCGACGAACTCGTCCCAGACGATGCCCGGGTGATCGTGCACGCCCAGGCGCCGCGCCGATTCGCCGCACAACCACAACCCCAGCAGCGTCGCCAGCAACACCACCGCGAGATAGCCCCACCACGGCAGCGGCTCCATGAGCAGGTAGAGCGGGACGGCCGCGAGCGTCCCCCAGGTACCGGGGGCGGGCCGGATCAGGCCACTGCCGAAGCCGAAGGCGAGAAGATGCACCGGGTCGCGGAATATCTCGCGCGGCGTGACGGGGGGATAGCGCTTCATGGGCGGGGGTTCCCAAAGTGATCGTAACCGCGTCGCTCCGGCAGCCAGGGCTGCCCGTCGGCGCCCAGCACGCGGGTACCGGTCCCGGGCGTGATCCGGCCGATGCGGGTAATGGGGCAGCCGGCCGCGGAGGCCAGCCGCGCAATCGCCGCCTCCTGGCCGGAGGGGGCCGTGAACAGTAGCTCGTAGTCGTCGCCGGCCGCCAGGGGCAGGCGCCAGTCGGCCTGGCCGGCGGTCATGGCCGCGCGCATGGCGGACGACAGCGGCAGCTCATCGCGCTGCAGTTCGGCCCCCACCCCACTGCGTTCGAGCACGTGGCCGAGGTCGGCAAGCAGCCCGTCGGAGACATCGATGGCCGCCGTGGCAATACCCTGCAGCCCCTGCCCCACGGACAGGCGCGGCGTGGGCCGATGCAGGCGTCCGCGGCAATAGGCGGCATCGGCCGGCGGCAGCGCCAGCCCCTCGAGCTCGCAGGCAAGCCCCAGGCCGGCGTCGCCGAGGGTGCCGGTGACGTAGATCCCGTCGCCGGCGCGCGCGCCCTCCCGTCGCAGGGCCTGGCCCGCCGCCACCTCGCCGAGCAGCTGCAGGCTGAGGGTCAGCGGGCCGCGGGTGGTGTCCCCGCCCACCAGGCTCACGTCGTAGACGCTGCAGGCCTCGGCGAGCCCCCGGGCAAAGGCGGCCAGCCAGGCCTCGTCCGCCGACGGCAGGGTCAGGGCCAGGGTGGCCCAGCGCGGGGTGCCGCCCATGGCGGCGATGTCACTGAGGCTGACCGCGAGGGTCTTGTAGCCGATGTCGAGGGGGGTTGCGCTGTCGGGAAAGTGCACGCCCGCCACCAGGGTGTCCACGGTGACGAGCAGCTGGCAGCCGGGGCCGGGGTCGAGGATGGCGGTGTCGTCGCCGATGCCGAGCGAGACGCCCGCCCCCTGCCCCAGGGGGCGGAAGTAACGGTCGATGAGGTCGAATTCGGAGGCCATGACGCCGGCCCTAGCGACCGATCGAGACCTCGGTCTTGCGCAGTTCCTGGGCCAGCCGGTCGAGCACGCCGTTGACGAAGCGATGCGCCTGGTCGGCGCCGAACTTCTTGGTGAGCTCGATGGCCTCGTTGACCACCACGCGATACGGCACGTCCAGGCGATGCGCGAGCTCGTAGACGGCGATGCGCAGGATGGCCCGCTCCACCGGGTCCACCTCGGCCATGGTCTTGCGATCGATATAGGGCTCGACCGCCGCATCCAGCTCGGGCTGGCGCCCGGTGACCTCCAGCAGCAGTTCGCGGAAGTAGTCCGGATCGGCGCTTTCGATCTCCTCCTCGTCCTGGAACTGGGCGAGGATGTCCTTGGGGAGCTGGTCGGTGAGCTGCCACTGGTACAGGGCCTGCATCGCCAGGCGGCGCGACTTGCGCCGCGCGTGGATCAGCTTGTTGAGGTCCGGGTTGCTCAAGCTCAGCTACCCAGCTTCTTCAGCAGGCTGATCATCTCGATGGCGCCCATCGCACCCTCGGCGCCCTTGTTGCCGGCCTTGGTGCCGGCGCGCTCGATGGCCTGCTCGATGGTGTCGGTGGTGAGTACGGCGTTGATCACCGGGATGCCGGTGGCGAGCGCGACGGCGGACAGGCCCTTGGCGCTCTCGCCGGCGACGATGTCGAAATGCGGGGTGGCGCCGCGGATCACCGCACCCAGGGCGATGATGGCATCGTACTGGCCCTGCTTCGCCATGGCCTGCACGGCCAGCGGCAGTTCGAAGGCGCCGGGCACGCGCACCACGTCGATGGCGGTCTCATTGATGCCGTGACGCACCAGGGCATCGACGGCGCCGGCCAGCAGGCTCTCGACGATGAAACCGTTGAAGCGGGAGACGGCGATGCCGATGCGGGCCTGGCCGATGTTGAAGTCGCCTTCGATGGTCTTGTAACTGCTCATGAGCCTGTCCTGTTGGGTCTGTCCTGTTGATTCGGTTTTGGCGAGTTTACAACAACTTAGCCAAACTTATTAAGGTGATTTTCAATCAGGCCGCGTCAGTCGTGCACGTAGTCCACGATCTCCAGGCCGAAACCGCCCAGGCCGTGGAAGCGCTTGGGCGCGCTCAGGAGCCGCATCCTGCCCACGCCCAGGTCGGCGAGGATCTGCGCGCCGATGCCGTGGGTGCGCAGCTCCTGCGGCGAGCCCTCGCGCGCAGGCGCCTCCGGCTCGCGCAGCTTGCCCGCGGCCCGCAGCGCCATGTCGCGCACACGACGCACCAGCAGGCGCGGGTCGTCCTTCTGCCGCAGGATCACGGCCACGCCCTGCCCCTCCTCGCCGATGCGGCGAATGGCGTCGCGCAGCGGCCAGCCGCAGTCGCGGCTGCCGGAGGGCAGCACGTCGCACAGCGTGTTCTCCAGGTGCACGCGCACCATGGTCGGGCTGTCGTGATCGATCTGGCCCTTCACCAGGGCGAGGTGCACCAGGTGATCGATGGCGTCCTCGTAGGCCACCAGGCGGAACTCGCCGTACTCGGTGGGGAACGGGCACTCGGCTACCCGCTCCACCGTGTGCTCGTTCTCGATGCGGTAGCGGATCAGGTCCTCGATGGTACCCATCTTGAGGCCGTGTTCACGGGCGAAGACCTCCAGGTCGTCGCGCCGTGCCATGGTGCCGTCCTCGTTGAGGATCTCGACGATCACGGCGGCCGGCTCGAAGCCCGCCAGGCGCGCGAAGTCGCAGCCGGCCTCGGTATGCCCGGCGCGGGTGAGCACACCGCCCGGCTGGGCCATCAGGGGGAAGATGTGGCCGGGCTGGACCAGGTCTGCGGGGGCGGCGTCCGGGGCCACGGCGGTGCGCACGGTGTGGGCGCGGTCGTAGGCGGAGATGCCCGTGGTCACGCCCTCGGCCGCCTCGATGGAGACGGTGAAGTTGGTGCCGTGCTGGTCGGCGGTGCGCCCCACCATCAGCGGCAGGTCGAGCTGGCGGCAGCGCTCGCGGGTGAGCGTGAGGCAGATCAGGCCACGGCCGTAGCGCGCCATGAAGTTGATGTCCTCCGGGCGCACCATGGAGGCGACCATGAGCAGATCGCCCTCGTTCTCGCGATCCTCGTCATCGAGGATGATGACCATCTTGCCCTGGCGTAGGTCGTCCAGGATCTCTTCAACCGTATTGAATGGCATGTGTCACCAGTAAAGGCCGGCGCGAGCCGGCGTGTCGTCATCCGCGAGACAGGAAGCCGTGTTCGGCCAGGAGTTCCAGCGTGACCCCCTGGCCGGGCGTGGCGGCCCGCTCGCCGAGCAGCAGGCGCTCAAGGTAGCGGGCAATAATGTCCACTTCAAGGTTTACCCGGGTGCCCGTGCGGTAATGACGGAGCGTGGTCTCGGCCAGGGTATGCGGCACGATGTTGAGATCGAACACCGCCCCGTCCACCGCATTCACCGTGAGGCTCACGCCATCCACGCAGATCGAGCCCTTGGTGGCGATGTAGCGCGCCAGTGCATCCGGGGCCTGGATGCGAAAGCGCACCGAGCGGCCGTCGTCGCTGCGCTCGACCACCTGGCCGACGCCGTCGACGTGACCGCTCACCAGGTGCCCGCCAAGGCGCGTGTCGGGGGTGAGCGCCTTTTCCAGGTTCACCTCGCCGCCCACGGCCAGGTCGCCCAGCGTGGTGCGCGACAGCGTCTCGCCCGAGACGTCCGCCCAGAAGCCGTCCCCCGTCAGTTCCACGGCGGTGAGGCACACGCCATTGGTGGCGATGCTGTCGCCGATGACCACGTCACCCAGGTCCAGCTTGCCGGTACCGATGTGCATGCGCGCGTCGGTGCCGCGTGCGTCGATGCGGCGGATGGTGCCGACGGCCTCGATGATCCCCGTGAACATGTCGCCTCTCAGTCCGTCTTGAGCGTGACGCTGTAGCTCGTCATGGGCAGCGCCGTCGCGTTGTTGAACTCGGCCCCCGCCTCCACGCCGATACGGGCGATGGTCTCGGGGTCCTCGTGCTGGTCGTACCCCGCATACATGGCACCCAGCGCGAACTCCGCGCCCGAGCCGATGGCCCAGAAGCGCGTGTACTCGAAGACCTCGCGCAGGGCGAACACGCCGAACACCCCGTGCGGGTTGATCAGCAGGGCATCCATGCGCGAGGACTCGTAGGGGTCCTCATCCTCGTCCTTGGGATTGAGGTAGTACTTCTCCTTCAGCACCGGGTGCAGCTCGCGAAAGGTCTCGAAGATCGCCATACGGCTGTCGAAACGATGCGCGGTGTCGTCATCCAGCAGGCTCTGCATCACGATGTGATGCGCGGCGCTGCCTACCAGGCCGATGTGGTTGTCGGCAAAGCGGTGGATCTTGTCATAGCTCGATTCATAGCCACAGGCCTGCTTGGTGTCGCCGAAGGTCGTGAGACTGTCGGCGGCGATGCAGGCGCGGTTGCCCTTGCGGACGGCGACGATGGTGGACATCAGTATTCCCGGTTGTGCAGGTAAAAATCCCGGCCACAGGCGGCCGGTGAAAAAGGTTCAGTCTTGCGGCAGCGCCGTGATGCGCCAGTCCTCGCCCACGGCACGGACGTCGGCGATCTTCAGCCGGACGCGTTCGGCCATGCGGACAATGCCCGGCAGATGGAACAGGCCGTGGGCCTCGCTGCCCATCAGGCACGGGGCCATGTAGATGACGAGCTCGTCGACCAGGCCCGCCGCCAGCAGGGCGCCGCTGAGTACGCTGCCGGCCTCCACGTGCAGGTCGTTGACCTCGCGGCGGGCCAGCTCCGCCATCACGGCATGCAGGTCCAGCGCCACGGCATCGCCCGGCATGGCCATCACCTCCGCCCCGGCGGCCGCGAGTTCGGCCTGGCGGACGCCATCCTCGCTGGCGGTGAGGATCAGGGTCTGCCCCGCCAGCCCCAGCATGGGCAGGTCTGCCGGCGTGAGCAGCCCGGGATCGAGGATCACGCGCAGCGGCTGGCGCACGGGGCCGTCGATGCCGAGCGCCACCGTATCCAGGCGCACGTTGAGCGAGGGTCGGTCCTTCAGCACGGTACCGATGCCGGTGAGCACCGCCGAACTCGCGGCCCGCAGGCGCTGCACGTCGGCACGTGCCGCCTCGCCGGTGATCCACTGGCTCTCGCCGGAGGCCATGGCGGTGCGCCCGTCCAGGCTCATGGCGAGCTTCACCCGCACCCGGGGCCGGCCGCGCGTCATGCGCGAGACGAAGCCGGCATTGAGGGCCCGGGCCTCGGCCTCGAGCACCCCGACACGGGTCTCGATACCGGCGGCGGCGAGTCGCGCCAGACCCTGACCGGCCACCTGCGGGTTCGGGTCGGTCATGGCCGCGACCACACGGCTGACGCCCGCCGCGATCAGGGCGTCGGCGCAGGGCGGCGTGCGGCCGTGGTGACTGCAGGGTTCGAGGGTGACATAGACCGTCCCCCCGCGTGCCCGTTCGCCCGCCGCCCGCAGGGCCAGCACCTCGGCATGGGGCTCGCCGGCACGGTGGTGCCAGCCCTCGCCCACCACCTCGCCGTCGCGCACCACCACGCTGCCCACCCGCGGGTTGGGGTGCGTGGTATAGCGGCCGCGCCGGGCGAGCGCCAGCGCGCGGACCATGTATGACGTGTCGTCCAGCGGCATCATCGAGCCGTCGCGCAGCCGTCGGGGCAGGAATCGGACAGGTGGCGGCTCAAGCCGGCTCCTCACCCTCGCCGAGCAGGGGGATCTGGTTCTTGCGCATCTCGGGGGTGAGGTCCTTCTCCAGGCGCTCGATCACCTCGCGGAAGGCATCCACGTCCTCGAAGCTCAGATAGACGGAGGCGAAGCGGATATAGGCCACCTGGTCCAGGCCGCGCAGCTCCTCCATCACCCACTCGCCCACGCGGCTGGAGGGGATCTCGCGCTCGCCCGCGCCCATGAGCCGGCGCTTGATGCGGTTGATCGCGTCCTCGACGCGCTCGGTCTCCACCGGCCGCTTTTCCAGCGCGTGCATCATGCCGCCGCGCAGCTTTTCCTCGGCGAAGGGTTCGCGGCTGCCGTCACGCTTGACGATACGGGGCAGGCTGAGCTCGGCGGTCTCGTAGGTGGTGAAGCGTTCGTTGCAGCTCATGCACTCGCGCCGACGACGAATCTGGTCACCCTCGCCCGCCAGGCGCGAGTCGATCACCCGGGTATCCGGCGAACCGCAGAACGGACAGCGCATCGCGAGACCCCGGTCCGTCCGCTACTGGCCGTAGACCGGCAGACGGCGACAGACGTCCAGCACCTGCCCCTTCACGCGCTCGATCACGTCGGCCGCGCCGCGCGCATCGATCACGTCGCAGATCCAGCCGGCCAGGTCGGTGGCCTCCTGCTTGCCGAAGCCGCGGGTGGTGATGGCCGGGGTGCCGATGCGGATGCCGGAGGTGACGAAGGGCGACTGCGGGTCGTTCGGCACGGCGTTCTTGTTGACGGTGATGTTGGCGCTGCCCAGCCAGGCATCCACGTCCTTGCCGGTCAGCTCCTGACGGATGAAGCTCACCAGGAAGAGGTGGTTGTCGGTGCCACCGGAGACGACGTCGAAGCCGCGCTCGATGAACACCTGCGCCATGGCGCGGGCGTTCTCCACCACCTGCTGCTGGTAGGTCTTGAACTCGGGCTCCAGCGCCTCCTTGAAGGCGACGGCCTTGGCCGCGATCACGTGCATCAGCGGACCACCCTGGGTGCCAGGGAAGACCAGCGAGTTGAGCTTCTTCTCGATCTCGGGGTTGGCCTTGGCGAGGATGATGCCGCCGCGCGGACCGCGCAGGGTCTTGTGCGTGGTGGAGGTGGTCACGTCGGCGATGTTCACCGGGCTCGGGTAGACGCCGGCGGCGATCAGGCCGGCCACATGGGCCATGTCCACCATCAGGTAGGCGCCGACCTTGTCGGCGATGTCGCGGAAGCGCTGCCAGTCGACCACGCGCGAGTAGGCGGAGAAGCCGGCCACCACCATCTTCGGCCGGTGCTCCAGGGCCAGGCGCTCGACCTCGTCGTAGTCGATATAGCCCTGCTCGTCGATGCCGTACTGCACCGCGTTGTAGATCTTGCCGGAGAAGTTGACCTTGGCGCCGTGGGTGAGATGGCCGCCGTGGGCCAGGCTCATGCCCAGCACGGTGTCGCCCGGCTCCAGCAGGGCCATGTAGACGGCGGCGTTGGCCTGCGAACCGGAGTGCGGCTGCACGTTGGCGTAATCGGCGTCGAACAGCTGCTTCACGCGGTCGATGGCCAGCTGCTCGGCGATATCCACGTATTCGCAGCCGCCATAATAGCGCTTGCCAGGATAGCCCTCGGCGTACTTGTTGGTCAGCACCGAGCCCTGCGCCTCCATCACGCGCGGGCTGGCGTAGTTCTCCGAGGCGATCAGCTCGATGTGTTCCTCCTGACGACGCGCCTCGGATTCGATGGCGTTCCAGAGCTCGTCGTCGAAACCGGCAATGCCCATGTCTAGGATCGAAAACATCGTGCTGATTCTCCCGTGAGTGCAAGTGCGTCAAGATCGCGTAAGGCCGCGAATTATACCGGATTTGGTTGGACCCGACACGGTCGGCAACCAGATTTTGTGGCTGCGCCCCCTCCTCCTATGCATCGACCCCGTCATGGAACCGCCCCCGCTTCCCTGCGATAATCGCGACACGACCCGCAAGGAGCCCCACATGCTGCGCCCACGCCTCGCCCTGCCCCTGCTCGCCACGGTACTCGCCACCCCCGCCATGGCCGCCGGCAACGTGCGGCTCGGCATGGGGCTGGACCCGGTGATCTCGAGCTTCACGCTCTATTACGAGCGCTACGAGACCGACCTGGCCATGACCGGCAACGCCGTGGAGACCCGCATCGAGCGGCTCGGCTTCAGCTTCAGCCAGCCGCTGGGGCGTCACCTCTACGGTGATGTCGACCTCGGCTACCTCGCCACCTTCCAGGACGATCACCCGGTCATCGGCGACAACGACCTGGACGGCGGCTATCTCGGCGTCACGCTGCAGGGCAGCTACCCCCTCGGCGAGGCCTTCGCCCTGGGCAGCAGCCTCGGCTACAGCTATAACTGGGCCGACGGCGACGTGAACGGCGTGGAGACCGATATCAGCTGGGGCGAGGCGCGGGCGCGGGCCTGGACGGAGCTGCGCCTTCCGGCGGCGCGTCTGCGCGTCGGCGTCCAGGGCCAGCACCTGGACGGCGAGATGACCTACGAGACCATGCCCTCGCAGACCTTCACCTTCGACGCCGGGAACAGCACCGGCGCCTTTGCCGGCATCGACCTCTACACCAGTGGCGCGGGCCGGATCAGCCTCTACGGCCAGACGGGCGACCGCGAGGGCTTCACGCTGGGCTTTGCCGCCGACTACTGACGCGCACCCGGCCCAAAAAAAACGGCGCCCGAAGGCGCCGTCAGCTCGATCAAGATAGGACGGCCTACCAGCCCAGATAGCCCTCGATGATGTCGGCCACGTCCTCTGCGTAGAGGTCGCGGAAGAAGTGGTCGGCGCCGTCGATGACCTCGAAGCGGATGGTCTCACCATCGGCGATCGGCGCCATCTTCTCCGGCAGATCGGCCACGGTGGTGTCTTCCGAACCGGCGAACACCAGCACCGGACGCTTCATCTCTGCCAGCAGTGCCGGGGTGTCGCGATCGGTGGCGTCGTAATAGGAGACCACGGACGCCGCAGAGGCGGTGGCATCCTCGCAGTAGACGAAGCCGATGCCCTTCAGCAGCTCGTCACCCTTGCCGGCCTTGACCATGCCTTCTGCGCGTTTCACCACGGACTCCAGCGGCTTGCCATACCGCTCCTTGTAGGACTTCGCTTCCTTGTCTGCATCATGCGTCGCCGGGGCGATGAGGATCATCGGCACATCGTTCATGTCCGGATGGGCCTTGGCATACATGGCGATCTGGTTGCCGCCGCGCGAGTGGCCCAGCAGCGCCAACTGCCCGGCGCCCTCGGACTTCAGCCAGTCGACCCACAGGCCCACCTCGCGCACCGCGTCCTCGTGAAGATGGGTGTGGGTGGCGGCGCAGTCCATCATCCCCTCGCGGTTGCTGATGTCGTAGCCGAGGTTGACGGCCAGCGAGCTGTAGCCGCGCGCGGCCATCACGTTCTGCATGGCCTGCATTATCTCCATGCGGCTGTGCGCCAGCGTACCGTGCAGCATCACGATCACGCCGTCTTCCAGGGACTTGCCATCGGCCAGCTTCAGCTCCGCGGTCAGGGTGGTGTCGCCATCCTTGAGCGTGAGCTGCTCGGCCGCTGCGGCAAGCGGCAGCAGCAACAACAGACCGAGCGCCAGGCGGCGCAGCATTACGGGTAGGCTCATGTCGGTTCTCCTCCGGGGATGTTATTGTCTGTTACGCTTCTTTGTCCCTGCCTCGCTGGCAGAGGTTCACGGAATCTTAGATAATTCCACCCCTGAACTCCAACCTCTATCGGATCGACATGGCGCAATACGTCTTTACCATGAACGGCCTCGGCAAGGTCGTGCCGCCCAAGAAGGAAATCCTTCGCGACATCTCCCTCAATTTCTTCCCCGGCGCCAAGATCGGCGTGCTCGGCTACAACGGCGCCGGCAAGTCCACCCTGCTGCGCATCATGGCCGGCGTCGACACGGACTTCATCGGCGAGGCCCGCCCGCAGCCCGGCATCAACATCGGCTACCTGCCGCAGGAACCGCAGCTCGACCCGGCTAAGGACGTGCGCGGCAACGTCGAGGACGGCCTGAAGGAGGTGAAGGAGGCCCAGCAGAAGCTCGAGGCCGTCTACGCCGCCTACGCCGAGCCCGACGCCGACTTCGATGCCCTGGCCGCCGAACAGGCCCGCCTGGAGAACATCATCCAGGCCGCGGACGCCCACAATCTCGATCACAAGCTGGAAGTCGCCGCAGAGGCCCTGCGCCTGCCGCCCTGGGATGCCGACGTGACCAAGCTCTCCGGCGGCGAGCGCCGCCGCGTGGCCCTGTGCCGCCTGCTGCTGTCGGCGCCCGACATGCTGATCCTCGACGAACCCACCAACCACCTGGACGCCGAGTCCGTCGCCTGGCTGGAGCGCTTCCTGCACGACTTCCCGGGCACCGTGGTGGCCGTCACCCATGACCGCTACTTCCTCGACAACGTGGCCGGCTGGATCCTCGAACTCGACCGCGGCCACGGCATCCCCTGGGAGGGCAACTATTCCTCCTGGCTGGAGCAGAAGGAACGCCGGCTGGAGATCGAACAGAAGCAGGAGGCGGCCCGCGTCAAGGCCATGAAGCACGAGCTCGAGTGGGTGCGCACCAATCCCAAGGGACGTCACGCCAAGAGCAAGGCGCGCCTGGCGCGCTTCGAGGAGCTCTCCTCCTCCGATTACCAGAAACGCTCGGAGACCAACGAGATCTACATCCCGCCGGGCCCGCGCCTGGGCGACAAGGTCATCGAGGCCCGCGGCATCAGCAAGGCCTTCGGCGACCGCGTGCTGTACCAGGACCTGTCCTTCAGCCTGCCGCGCGGCGGCATCGTCGGCGTGATCGGCCCCAACGGCGCGGGCAAGACCACCCTGTTCCGCATGATCGTGGGGCAGGAAAACCCGGATGCCGGCGAGTTCGAGGTCGGCGAATCGGTCGAGATCGGCTATGTCGACCAGTCGCGCGACGCGCTGGATGCCAGGAAGAGCGTCTGGGAAGAGATCTCCGACGGACAGGACATCATCACCGTCGGCAACTTCGAGATGCCCTCGCGCGCCTATGTCAGCCGCTTCAACTTCAAGGGCACCGACCAGCAGAAGCGCGTCGGCGAGCTCTCGGGCGGCGAGCGCAACCGCGTGCACCTGGCCAAGCTGCTGCGCTCGGGCGGCAACCTGCTGCTGCTCGACGAGCCCACCAACGATCTGGACGTCGAGACCCTGCGCGCCCTGGAAGAGGCCCTGCTCGAGTTCCCGGGCTCGGCCGTGGTGATCTCGCATGATCGCTGGTTCCTCGACCGCATCGCCACCCACATCCTCGCCTTCGAGGACGACGGCTCGGTGACCTGGTTCGAGGGCAACTACACCGACTACGAGGAAGACCGGCGCACCCGTCTCGGCGCGGAGGCCGATCAACCGCACCGGATGAAGTACCGGAAACTGGCCGACTGATACGCGCCCCGGAGGCGCACGGGCAATGAGCGAACTCTTTGCGGGGCGGACCGAGGTCCTGGCCCGCGCGGTACTGGTCGGCGAGCGTATCGAGGTACGCGCGCTGGAGAATGCCGAGCGCCTGGCCTCCTCCCCGTCCACCGTGGCGGTGGGCACCAGCGGCTGTGCCGTGCTGTTCCGCTATGGCGTGGTGGTGTTCTTCGGGGTGGAGGCCATGGAAGAGGCCACCTTCCTCGACCAGCTGCAGCGGCTGGTCACGGCACCCTGCAGCGGGCGCGCCGAAACCGAGAGCCTGCGCCTGCACATCGCGGCCGACGGGCGCGACCAGGTCGCCAACGGCGAGCTGCGCACGGGTGACGCCCGCATCGAGCGTCTGCAGGTGATCGCCGACATCCTCGCCAAGAGCGTGGTGCTGGCCGAGTACGAGGCCCGCGTCGGCAAGGCCTTCGACGAGGCCGAGCCACAGGCCGCCGCCATGGCGCAGAAGGGCACATCGGCCCATCGCGGCCGCCAGCTCATCCGTGACATCGGCAGTGGACTGCACAGCCTGCATCGCATG
This sequence comes from Chromatiales bacterium, assembly GCA_014762505.1. NCBI lineage: Bacteria > Pseudomonadati > Pseudomonadota > Gammaproteobacteria > Chromatiales > Chromatiales bacterium. The sequence continues at coordinate 24,645 of JABURS010000018.1, forward strand.
GTCGGGCGCGTCGAGGTCGGCGAGAAGCCGGAGATCCTCTGGGAAAAACCCGAACTCGAACTGCTCTACGTGCGGCTGGAGGACGAATACGAACTCAAGGAGCGCCAGCTCGCACTGGAACGCAAGCTCGACGTCATCAGCCGCACGGCCGAGACCCAGCTCGAACTGCTGCAGGCCAGGCGCACGCTGCGGGTCGAGTGGTACATCACCATACTCATCGTGATCGAGATCATGCTTACGCTGTACGAGATGTTCATCCGCGGGGGGACGCACTAGCCGATGCCGGGACTGGAAGGCCTGATCGAGCGCGGCGAGCGCCTGCTGGCCCGCCTGGAGCAATGGAGCGGCACCAGCGCCGAGCCCGACTGGACGGCGCTGGCCTTCCAGTGGCAACACGCCGCCGGCCCCTGGCCGGCGGGCGGCCGCGGGCACCTGGCCCCCATCCACCACCCCCAGGCCGTGCAGCTGGATGACCTCCTGAACATCGAACGCCAGAAGCAGGCCCTGGTGCAGAACACCCGCCAGTTCCTCGCCGGGCTGCCGGCCAACAACGCCCTGCTCTCCGGCGCACGCGGTACCGGCAAGTCCTCGCTGGTCAAGGCCCTGCTCACCGCCTTCGCCGCCGAGGGGCTGCGCGTCATCGAGGTGGACAAGGCCCACCTGGTCGAGCTGCCGGCCATCGTCGCACCGCTGCGCGAGCGCCCCGAGCGCTTCCTCATCTACACCGACGACCTCTCCTTCGAGGCCGACGATGCGGCCTACAAGGCCCTCAAGGCGATACTCGACGGCTCGCTGCAGGCCCCGCCGGACAACGTGCTCATCTATGCCACCTCCAATCGCCGGCACCTGATGCCCGAATTCATGGCGGAAAACCAGGCGGCGCGGATGATCGACGGCGAGCTGCACCCGGGCGAGGCCATCGAGGAGAAGGTGTCGCTCTCCGAACGCTTCGGGCTATGGCTGTCCTTCTACCCGTTCTCGCAGGGCGATTACCTGGCCGTGGTACGGCACTGGGTCGCGAAGCTGGATGCACGCGGGGATGCGTTGAAGGGACTGGATGAAAAGGCGGCGGTGCAGTTCGCCACCCAGCGCGGCTCGCGCAGCGGCCGGGTGGCGCGACAGTTCGCCGCGGACTGGGTGGGAAGCCGGGGGCTGGCGGGGCGCTGAGGCGCTACTGCATGGTCCCGCCGGTCACGCTGTTGTAGTACTCCAGGGCCTTCTGGATGGCGAACAGCGGGGCCTCCTCCACGGACTCCGGCTCGGTGTGCAGGCGCACATCGGAGTAGTATTTGCGGAAGGCCAGCACGTGGATCGGCAGCTCCTTGGCAAAGAGCTCGTTGTGGTCGACGAAATGCTGCGCCAGGGCGATCACGGCCTGCGCCCGTTCCCGGGCCGACATCCCCGCCGAACAGGCCACCGCCACCTTCGGCATCTCCTGGGCACTGCCGGTGACCTCCACCGTCATCGCGTTGCCCGGCTGCTCCGGCTCACCCAGCTGCAGGTCCTTGTGGATGATGGTGTGACCCTTGGCACGGATGTGCTCGTAGGGCTGGTGTATCTTGCTCGACATGTTCACCGCCCAGAGATCCACGATCTCCTTGAGCTCCTCCGCGGCCACGTCGTTGCCCAGCTCGAACAGCGTCTGGGCAAGCAGCATGTCCCATACCCAGACCTGCCCGTACTCCGGCAGATCACCCTCCTGTGCCACCGCGATCACGGGGCTGTCGGACGGTTTGGCAGGCAGGGTCAGCTTGAACGTCACCACGGAATGGCCTCCTGGGTCTGAATTTGGCGTCGGGGCAGTATACCACCCGCAATCCAGGTACCGGGAAATTTGCCCATGCCCGCAGAAACTGTGAGTGCTCTCACGTTTCCCCCGGGCCCGACCCGCCACAATACCCTCCAGACAGCCACACACCTGAAACAGGGCAAACCCGTCGGAAGGCGGGGACGCAAAGCCACCGGTCCACTGGGATAGCGGGGTTGCCAGGATGAACATGACGAACCGACTCAAACAGGCACTCATCACCACCCTACTGCTCGCAGCGGCGTCCGCGTCGGTCCACGCGGCAGAGGGCACCGGGACCTTCCCGGCCATCTCCCCCGATTACCACGAGAGCCCCTCGTTCTTCAGCGACGTGGGCGGGCGTGCCCTGCAGCTGGTCGGCTCGACCGCGCAGGTCTTCAACCGCAAGCTCGCGCATTCCATCAGCACCAGCAGCTTCCGCATGACCCCGGCCGACCTGCCGGCCCCGGAGAACTGGGACTACGAATACTGGGACTACGTGAAGGAACCCAAGAGCTACGTCATGCCCACCATGGAAGGCGGGCTGATGTTCGAGGTCCAGATCAAGTACTGATCCCGGCGCGGGCGCGCGCCGCCGCGCCCCGCCGCCACCACCCCGCCAGACGCACCCCCAGCAGGACCGCCAGGATCAGCGCGTAGACCAGCGGCTCGCGCACGTCCGCCTTCACCAGCCACCAGAAGTGAAGCACGCCCAGGATCGCCACCGGGTACACCAGCCGGTGCAGCGTCTTCCAGCGCCGGCCCAGGCGCCGCTGCATGCCCCGCGTCGAGGTCAGCGCCAGCGGCACCAAGCCGAGGAAGGCCAGCATGCCCAACGTGATGAACGGCCGCTCGATCACATCCTCCACAATCCTTCCCCAGGCGAAGAACTGGTCCAGCCAGAGATAGGTGAGCAGGTGCAGGCAGGCATAAAAGAAGGCAAACAGGCCCACCATGCGCCGCAGCCGCAACGGCCAGGCCCAGCCGGATAAACGCCGCAACGGTGTCAGGGCCAGCGTTGCCAGCAGCAGCCGCAGGGTCCAGTCCCCCGTGTGGTGCGTGACCATCTCGATCGGGTTCACCCCGAGCCCACCCGTGAAGCCGTCATAGACCAGCAAGGCCAGCGGCAGCAGGCAGAGACTGAAGATGGCGGGTTTTAGTAGCGCCTTTGGCTGCATGATGGGTTTTGCGTTTTGGACGTCAGGCGAAAAGTCTGGGCGCCACCGAGGGCACAGCGTACACAGAGGCAACCCGGGCTAGTTCTTCCTCTGTGATCTCTGTGCCCTCGGCGGCTAAACCGTCTTCACGTCACACACGCGCCCCTCCTCACGCCTCTCTCTCCCCGCGCCCCACTCAGAAGTTCCTGCGCAGGTCCATCCCGGCATACAGCGACGCCACCTGCTCGCCATAGCCGTTGAACAGCAGCGTGTCGCGCTTGCGGAACTCGCCGATGCGCCGTTCGGTAGCCTGGCTCCAGCGCGGGTGATCGACCTCGGGGTTCACGTTGGAATAAAAACCGTATTCGCGCGGGGCGGCCTTCATCCAGCTGCTGACCGGCTGCTCCTCGACGAAGCGGATACTCACGATGGACTTGATGCTCTTGAAGCCGTATTTCCACGGCACCACCAGCCGCAGCGGCGCGCCGTTCTGGTTCGGGAGCACGTCGCCATAGAGCCCGACCGCCAGGATGGTGAGCGGATGCATGGCCTCGTCCATGCGCAGCCCCTCCACGTAGGGCCAGTCCAGCACCTTTACGCGCTGGCCCGGCAGCATCTTCGGGTCATGCAGGGTCGTGAATTCGACATACTTCGCACGCGAGGTCGGCCGGGCCCGACGGATCACCTCGGCCAGAGGGAAGCCCACCCAGGGGATGACCATGGACCAGCCCTCCACGCAGCGCAGGCGATAGATGCGCTCCTCCAGGGCATGCGGGCGGATGAAGTCGTCGATGTCATAGACGGCCGGTTTCTCGCACTCGCCCGCCACCGCCACCGACCAGGGACGCGGTTTCAGGTGCCCCGCAAAGCGCGCCGGGTCACGCTTGCCGGTGCCAAGCTCGTAGAAATTGTTGTAGTGCGTGACATCATGCAGTGAATTGGGCTTCTCGTCGGTGGAGAGCGGGCTGGCCGGTACGCCACCGAAGGCGGAGGCACGGGCCGTCACCACACTGCCCAACCCCGCCAGGGCCAGCCCGGCGCCCAGCGCGGACTTGAGGAAATCGCGGCGCTTCAGATACAGCGAGCGGGGCGTGATTTCGGAGGAAGGGATGTCCGTCGGGGGTCGAATCAGCATGGCTTGCCTCGTTGTCGGGTATACGGTGGTGGCAGGGTCTATTCCAGTTGGACGCAGCCACCCCGCCGTGGTTCCCCCTATCCAGCAGATGGTATTGCACGAAATCATATGCCGGAAAATCCATAAAATTTATTGCGGGCTGATAAAAATATTTTGGTGTTCGACAACCGGCAATATCGGTATATATCCGCGCAATTGAGACCCCAACACAGGCGAGGATCCTTTCATGGCCAACGTGAATGAATCGATGCTCCTGGATGACATGGACGACACCGCGAGCACGCTGGAAGCCGTCAATGACGACAAGTCGAAGGACCGGTCGCGTGCCCGCCGCTCGCTCGAGGAATACCTCGAGAAAAAGGCGCTGAAGTCCCGTCTGCGCGACACCTATCGCGATGACAACCTGGACCTGAGCGAGCTGGGCTGGTAACAGCCCCCTGAACGGCACGGAACTGCACGGCTGACAAAAAGGCCCCCGACTCGCGTCGGGGGCCTTTTTCGTATCGGCGACACATCCGGTCACTAGCCGACCCACACCCGCGCATTGCGGAACATGCGCAGCCAGGGGCCCTCCTCGCCCCAGTCCCCCGGGTGCCAGGAATACTGCACGGCGCGGAACACGCGCTCGGGGTGCGGCATCATGATCGTGAAGCGCCCGTCCTCGGTGGTGAGACCGGTGATGCCCGCCGGCGAGCCGTTGGGGTTTTCCGGATAGTGCTCGGTGGCCTGGCCGTGGTTGTCCACGTAGCGCAGCGCCACCAGCCCCGCATCCTGCGCGGCGGCCGGCGAACCGGCATCGAACACCGCGCGACCCTCGCCGTGTGCCACCGCGATGGGCAGCCGCGAGCCCTGCATGCCCTGGAGGAAGATGGAGGGGCTCTCCAGCACCTCCACCAGGCTCAGGCGCGCCTCGAACTGTTCGGAGCGGTTGCGCATGAAGCGCGGCCAGTGGCCGGCGCCCGGGATCAGCTCGCGCAGCTGGGAGAAGGCCTGGCAGCCGTTGCACACGCCCAGTCCGAAGCTGTCATCGCGCCGGAAGAAGGCCTCGAAGGCATCGCGTGCCTGCGGATTGAAGAGGATGGACTTGGCCCAGCCACCACCGGCCCCCAGCACGTCGCCGTAGGAGAAACCGCCGCAGGCCACCAGGCCCTTGTACTCGGCCAGGTCCACCGCACCGGCGATGACGTCCGACATGTGCACGTCCACCGGGGCGAAGCCCGCGCGGTGGAAGGCTGCCGCCATCTCCACCTGCCCGTTCACCCCCTGCTCGCGCAGGATCGCCACCTGGGGCCGCACACCGGTGTTGATGTATGGCGCGGCCACGTCCTCGGTGAGTTCGAAGCCGAGCACGGGGGACAGGCCCGGATCGTCCTGCGCGATGCGCTCGAACTCCTGGGCCGCACAGTCGGCGTTGTCGCGCAGGGCCTGCAGGCGGTAACTGGTCTCGCTCCAGGCCTGCTGCAGGGCAACGCGCGTGTTCTCGTAGATCACCTTTCCGCCGTGGCTGATCACCAGTGCATCCCGGCTGTTCAGACCGCCGATCACGTGGGTGTAATGCGCAAGGCCGTTCTGGTGCAGCGCCTCCAGCACGGCGTCGAGATCGGCGTGGCGCACCTGGAGCACGGCGCCCAGCTCCTCGTTGAAGAGCGCGGCCACCGGGTCGTCGCCCAGGTCGTCGAGCTGCAGGTCCACCCCCGTGTGGCCGGCAAAGGCCATCTCGCAGACCGTCGCCAGCAGGCCGCCGTCGGAGCGGTCGTGGTAGGCCAGCAGCAGGCCATCGCGATTGAGGTCCTGGATGGCGCGGAAGAAGGCACGCATGGCCTCGGGACTGTCGAGATCCGGGGCGTGGTGACCCACCTGCTTGTAGACCTGCGCCAGGGCGGAGCCCGCCATGCGCTGCGAGCCGCGACCGAGATCGATGAGGATCAGGTCGCTGTCGCCGACGTCGGTGCGCAGCTGCGGGGTGAGGGTGCGGCGCACGTCGGTCACCGGGGCAAAGGCCGAGATGATGAGCGACAGCGGTCCGGTGACGGCCCGCTGCTCGCCGCCCTCCTCCCAGACGGTCTTCATGGACAAGGAGTCCTTGCCCACCGGTATGGCCAGGCCCAGGGCCGGGCACAATTCCTCGCCGATGGTCTTCACCGTATCGAACAGGGCGGCATCCTCGCCCGGATGGCCGGCGGCGGCCATCCAGTTGGCCGACAGGCGCACGTCGGCGAGCTCGCCGATGGCGGCGGCCGCGATGTTGGTAAGCGCCTCGCCCAGAGCCATGCGCCCGGAGGCCGGGGCGTGCACCAGCGCGATCGGCGTGCGTTCGCCCATGGCCATGGCCTCACCGGCGTGCCCCTTGTAGTCGGCGCAGGTCACGGCCACGTCGGCCACCGGCACCTGCCAGGGGCCGACCATCTGGTCGCGTGTGACCATGCCGGTGACGGTGCGATCACCGATGGTGATGAGAAAGGACTTGGATGCCACCGACGGCAGGCGCAGCACGCGTTCCACCGCATCGGCGACGTCGACCTTCGAGGTATCGAACTCGGGCTTCGGGAAAGGGTGGTGATGCACGTCGCGCAGCATCTTCGGCGCCTTGCCAAGCAGCACCTCCAGCGGCAGGTTGACCGGCTCGTTCTCGAAGTGGGCGTCGCCCACCAGCAGCTCCTGCTCCTGGGTGGTCTGGCCGACCACGGCATAGGGGCAGCGCTCACGCTCGCAGAGGCGCTCGAAGGCCTCCAGGCGCTCGGGGGCAATGGCCAGCACGTAGCGTTCCTGGGCCTCGTTGCACCAGATCTCCATCGGCGACATGCCGGGCTCGTCGCAGGGCACGGTGCGCAGCTCGAAGCGCCCGCCGCGGCCGGCGTCGTTGATGATCTCGGGGATGGCGTTGGACAGGCCGCCCGCGCCCACGTCGTGGATGGACAGGATCGGGCTGTCGATACCCATGGCGGTGCAACGGTCGATCACCTCCTGGGCGCGACGCTGCATCTCCGGGTTGCCGCGCTGCACGGAGGCGAAATCGAGGTCCTCGGTGCTCTCGCCGCTGGCCATGGACGAGGCCGCCCCACCGCCCAGGCCGATCAGCATGGCCGGGCCGCCCAGCACCACGATGGGCGTACCCTCGGGCAGGCGGCGCTTCTCCACGTGTGTCCCGCGGATGTTGCCCACCCCACCGGCGAGCATGATCGGCTTGTGATAGCCGCGGATCTCCTCGCCGGTCGGACCCGGCACCTTCTCCTCGAAGGTGCGGAAATAGCCGGCGATGTTCGGCCGGCCGAACTCATTGTTGAAGGCGGCGGCCCCGATCGGACCCTCCAGCATGATCTCCAGCGCCGAGGCGATGCGCGCCGGCTTGCCGTGGTCCGTCTCCCAGGGCTGCTCGAAGCCCGGGATGCGCAGGTTGGAGACCGAGAAGCCGCACAGCCCGGCCTTGGGCTTGCTGCCCGAGCCGGTGGCGCCCTCGTCGCGGATCTCCCCGCCTGCGCCGGTGGCGGCACCCGGGAAGGGCGAGATTGCCGTCGGGTGATTGTGGGTCTCCACCTTCATCAGCATGTGGACGTCCTCGTCCACGTAGTCGTACTCGCCGGTGGCCGGGTCCGGGAAGAAGCGGCTGGCCGGCGAGCCCTTCACGATGGAGGCATTGTCCTTGTAGGCCGACAGCACACCGTTGGGCGACTTGTTGTAGGTGTTGCGGATCATCGCAAACAGCGACTTGGGCTGGCGCTCGCCGTCGATGATCCAGTCGGCATTGAAGATCTTGTGGCGGCAGTGTTCCGAGTTCGCCTGGGCGAACATCATCAGCTCCACATCGGTGGGATTGCGCCCAAGCTCCTGGTAGTTCTCCGCCAGGTAGTCGATCTCGTCGTCGGACAGTGCCAGACCCAGCTCGCGGTTGGCCGTCGCCAGTGCCACGCGGGCATCGCCCGCGATGTCCACCGTGCGCAGCGGGCGCGGCGCCTCGCGCACGAACAGGCGCTCCGCCTCGGCAAGCTCGTGGAACACCCGCTCGATCATGCGGTCGTGGATCAGGGGCCGGACCCGGGTCAGGACGGCGTCATCGAACTCGCCGGTCAGGTAGTAGGCGATACCACGCTCGATGCGATGGATCGCCGACAACCCGCAGTTATGGGCGATGTCGGTGGCCTTGCTCGCCCAGGGCGAGATGGTGCCGGGACGGGGGATCACCAGGCAGAGCCGGCCTTCCGGGGCCGCCGCCGGGGCCTCGCCATAGTCCAGCAGGCGCGCCAGCACGGTCTGCTCCTCCGCGCTCAGGGCCCGGTCGGTGTCGACGAAATGGACATAGGCCGCCGTCAGGTCCAGGACCTCCGGCGCCACGGTGCGGATGGATTCCAGCAGGCGGGTGCGGCGAAACGCCGAGAGCGCCGCGCTTCCAGTGATTACGAGCATGATTCCCCAGGTCCGGCAAGCATCGAAAAAGAGCCGAAATGATAAAGGAAACGCCCTTCCCACGCACGCCGGATGACAGGGAACCTGCCGGCAGTTACACTGTCATACGTATCAACCACGGGGGCGACACGGCTTCGACGTGGGTTACAAAACCTGAGGTGCATGCCGAGGTGACAGCGTAGCCTCGTAAATCCAACTGCTGTATGTAAATAGTTGCCAACGACGACAACTACGCTCTCGCGGCCTAATTAGCCGCTTGCCTTTGCCCGTCTGTGCCCATGCGGGTGGAACAAAGGTCATATACATGGGATCGCGGTGAGGTCTGCCTTGGAGCCGACCCGTTAAATCCAAATCCGGGCTCGCCTTGCATGTCCATGTTCGTCGGGACATGCCGGGTTAAAACAAAGACGAAACTAAGCATGTAGTACCAAGGGCAGAGGGCTCGCGGACGCGGGTTCGATTCCCGCCGCCTCCACCAAACAAAAGGCCACCCCACAAGGGTGGCCTTTTTTTGTGGGCGATTCCTGATCCATCCTGGTCGAAGTGGCCCATGGATGGCTTTTCTGTACGTCAGAATCTGACTATCGTGTACCAGATGACACCAGGCAGTCAGGACTCTCCTCCATGAATGATTGCTGCAACGACAAGGCCTGCGAGATCGAGGCGCTGCATGGCCGCCAGCGTTCGACGCTGCTGATCGTGCTGGCCATCAATGCCGTGATGTTCGCCGTGGAACTGACGGCCGGGCTGCTCGCCGGCTCGGTCTCGCTGGTGGCGGACTCGCTGGACATGCTGGGCGATGCCCTGGTGTATGGCTTCAGCCTCTACGTGATCGCGCGCGGTGCGCGGATGAAGGCCATGGCCGCCCTGGTGAAGGGCGGGATCATGGCAGCCTTCGGGCTGTTCGTGCTGGGACAGGCGGTTTACCGGATCCTGGTGCCGCAGCTGCCGGTGGTCGAGGCGATGGGGGCCATCGGCCTGCTCGCGCTGGCGGCCAACGCCCTGTGCCTGGCCCTGCTCTGGCGGCATCGGACCGACGACCTCAACATGCACTCCGTCTGGCTCTGCTCGCGCAACGACATCATCGCGAACCTGTCGGTGCTGGTGGCAGCCCTGGGCGTGTGGCTGGCCGGCTCGGGCTGGCCGGACATCCTCGTCGGCCTGGCCCTGGCCCTGCTGTTCCTGCGTTCGGCGCTGCAGGTGCTGCGCGCATCCCTCGCGGAGCTGCGCACCGCCCGCGCCTGACGGTCCCGTGGTGCGACAAAGTCGCCCGGGGACAAAAAAGTGACGGGGTTCTTTCCCTTCGCCGGTCAATATCAGCAAAATCCGGTGCTATATACCCATCAATCACCCCATGAGGATGCCCTGTCATGATGCACGCTACCCGCCTGCGCCGCGCCGTCGTCTTCCCCCTGGTCATCACCTTTCTGCTCGGTGGCCTGGTGGGCCAGACTGCGGTGGCCGGCATGATCGGCACCGATGCCGTACTCGCCGAGCGGGCCGAGCTGGACGAGCGCGCCAGGATTCAGGCCCTGCTCGATCGCGAGGACGTGCAGGAAAAGCTGGTGGAATACGGTGTCTCGCCGGAGACAGCGGCCGAGCGCGTCGCGGCGATGACCCGCGAGGAAGTGCAGAAAATGGCGCAGGACATCGACGAACTGCCCGCAGGCGGCAGCGCCGTGACCCTGCTGCTGGTGATCATCATCCTGCTCCTGCTGCTGCGCTAGGCAGGCCTACCCCCACCAGCGCCCCCGCTACGCCACCCGCCTTGCCAGTCCCCACAGGAGCTTACGCAGCTCCTCGATGACCAGCACGCTGGCGGCGATGCCGGTGGCCAGCAGCCAGTCGGCCAGGGCCAGGTCGGTAGTGCCGAAGATGGCCTGGGCCGGGGCCCAGTGCACGGCGACGACCTGCAGCAGGATCACGCCGGCCAGCGCGAGCCAGAGCTTGTGGTTGCGCAGGAACTGGCGGTTGAAGGCCGTACCCTCCTCAGCCCGGGCGTTGAAGACGTTGAAGAACTGGAACAGCACGAAGGTGGTGAAGGCGAGCGTGACGGCGTAGTCGGTGCCGTTGAGCGCCAGGGCCCGGGTGAAGACGAACAGCGTGCCCACGGTCATGATGGTACCGAAGAGCAGCAGCCGCGCGAGCCGTGCCAGGGTGAGGATCTGCGCACCGGGCCGGCGCGGGCGTTCCTCCATCAACCCGGGGCGGGCGGGCTCCACACCCAGGGTCATCGCCGGCGGACCATCCATGATGATGTTGATCCACAGCAGCTGGATGGCGGTGAACGGCATGGGCAGTGCCAGCAGCGTGGCGGTCAGCACGGTGAGGATGGCCGCGATGTTGGTGGAGAGCTGGAAGCGCACGAACTTGACGATATTGTCGTAGATGACGCGCCCCTCCTCCACCGCGTGTTCGATGGTGACGACGTTGTCGTCGGTGAGCACCAGGGTGGCAGCCTCGCGGGTGACGGCCGTACCGGTGTCGCCCATGGCCACGCCGATGTCGGCGGCCTTGAGTGCCGGTGCGTCGTTCACGCCGTCGCCGGTCATGGCCACGACGTGACCGTCGGCCTTGAGGGCGCGCACCAGCTTCACCTTGTGCTGGGGCGAGACGCGCGCGAACACGGCGATGGCATCGATGCGCCGGGCCAGCTCCGCCTCGGTCATGGCATCGAGCTCCGCACCCGTGATCACCTCGCCATCAAGCCGCAGCTCACGGGCCACGGCCGCTGCCGTCGCACGGTGGTCGCCGGTGATCATCTTCACCTGGATGCCGGCCTGCCGACAGCTGGCGATGGCGCCGGCCGCCTCGGGGCGTGGCGGGTCCATGAGCCCGACCAGGCCGAGGAAGGTCCATCCCTGTGCATAGGCCCAGAGGTCGCCCGCCGGGTCGAACCCGGCGGCCGGGATCTCCCGGCTGGCCACGGCCATCACGCGCATGGCCTGGTCGGCCAGGGCGTCGTTCTCCGCGAGCAGCGTCTCGCGCTGCGCGTCGTCCAGTGCCTGTGGGCCGGTGGCATCGGCGTAGTGGCTGGCACGCTCGAGCAACACGTCGGGCGCACCCTTCACATACATCACCACGTGGTCACCGCGATGATGGAAGGTGGCCATGAACTTGTGGGCCGAGTCGAAGGGGATCTCGGCCAGGCGCGGGTGACGTTCCTGTTCCGCCACCGGGTCCAGGCCGCCCTTTTGCGCCAGCACGTAGAGCGCGCCCTCGGTGGGGTCGCCGATGAGCCGGCCGTCGCGCACACGCGACTCGGTGCACAGCGCCATGGGCCGCAACAGCGGCGCGAGATCGAGATCGGCATCAGACGCGATCCGCCCCTCGGGCGCGTATCCCTCGCCGCTCACCGTGAAACGCTGCCCCGCATACCAGCCGGCACGTGCCGTCATCTGGTTGAGCGTGAGGGTGCCGGTCTTGTCGGTGCAGATCACGGTGGTGGCGCCCAGGGTCTCCACCGCCGAGAGGCGCTTGAGGATGGCGCGCTTGCGGGCCATGCGCCACATGCCGATGGCCAGCGTGACCGTGACCACCGCGGGCAGGCCCTCGGGCACCGCGGCCACCGCCAGCGCCACCGCCGTCATGGCCGCCTCGCTCCAGGGGATGCCGTGCCAGAGCGAGAGCGCGAAGATCGCGAGCACCACCACGGCCGCGATGGCCGCCAGACGCTTGCCGAGGACATCGAGCTGCTGCTGCAGCGGGGTCTGCCGGTCCGGCGCCTCGGCGATGAGCTCGGCGATGGCGCCCATCTCGGTGCGCATGCCCGTGGCCACCACCAGCATCTCGCCACGCCCGCGCGTGACGACGGTATTCATGTAGAGCATGTTGCAGCGCTCGGCCAGCGGAAGCGTTGCCTGGTCGAGAGCCTCGGTAAACTTGCCCACCGCCTGCGACTCGCCGGTGAGCGCCGCCTCCTGCACCTCCAGGGTGTGGGCCGCGATGAGCCGTCCATCCGCCGGGACCTGGTCGCCGGCCTCGAGCAGCACCAGGTCGCCCGGCACGAGATCGGCGGCGGCCACCTCCTGCACGTGGCCGTCGCGCCGCACGCGCGCGGTGGGCACGAGCATCTCCTTGAGGGCGGCGAGCGTGCGCTCGGCGCGGTGTTCCTGGTAGAAGCCCAGCAGGGCGTTGAGCAGCACCACCACGAGGATGACGATGGCGTCCTTGAGGTCGCCGATGGTCCAGGCGAGCACGGCGGCGAGCAGCAGCACCACGATGAGCACGCTGCGAAACTGGTCCAGCAGGCGCAGCCAGGCGGGCCGCGGCGGGGTCTCGGTGAGCCGGTTCGCGCCGACGCGTGCCCGGCGTTGCGCCACCTCGGCGGTGCCAAGGCCGGTCGCCGCGTCCGTATCCACGGCGCGCGCGGCCTCCTCCACCGTCAGGGTGTGCCAGGGCTGTTGCGAACCGTCGTCAGGCATTGCTCCCCCATGGCGGGTTTGCGTTCATCCCCAGTCGGCGCGCAGGGCCTCGCGGTTCAGGCGCAGCCACTGCAGGGCGATGATGGGTATGGCCGAATTGATGATGCCGCGATCGAGGAGCGCGAAGGCCTCCGCGGTATCGACCACGCGCACGCGGATGTCCTCGCCCTCCTCCGGCAGGCCGTGCAGGCCGCCAATACCCGTGCTATCGACCCGGCCCACGTAGAGGCTCAGCTGTTCGTCGGAGCTGCTCGGCGAGGGCAGGTAGTGATGGATGCGTTGCAGTGCCAGCAGTTCACAGCCGGCCTCCTCCAGCGCCTCGCGTCGGGCGACGTCTTCGGCAGCTTCCCCCGGCTCGATGATGCCGGCAATGATCTCGGTCAGCCAGGGACCGCCCTCGGCGGCCAGGGCGCCAATGCGAAACTGCTCGATGAGCACCACCCGGTCGCTCAGCGGGTCGTAGGGCAGAACGGCCACCGCCGGGCGCTGGCTCAGTAGTTCGCGTTCGATGGGGCCGTTCATGCCGCCATCGAAGCGTGTGTGCCGCACCCGGTAGTGCAGGAACTCGAAGAAGCCGCGGTAGAGCGGACGCCGGCTGAGGATTTCCCACTTCATACCTGTGGTAGTGATTTCCCGGTGAGCGCCTATAATCGACCGAATGGATGCGATAAGAACCAGCCTGCATGACCTGGTCGGCCGCCGGCTGGTATACGACGGCGTGGCCTGCCAGGTGATCGATGTGGTACACGACGGCCCTTACGTCGTGCTCTCCTGCGATGCCACGGTTGGCGTGATACAGGCCAACCAGTTCGGCGAGGCACGCCGCCGCGTGCCGCAGACCTACATGATCCCCCTGTGGAGCCAGGTGCGCGACGATCTGCACCCGGTGCTGCGCGAGCTGCTCAGCGTCGACGAATGCGACGCGCTCTGCGCCCTGGCCCGCTCAGCGCGCGGCCAGTAGCGCCGCCACCGTCTTAGCGTCCTCCGGCGTGTCCACGCCATGCCCCGGTGCCTCCAGGGCCTCTCCCACGTAGATCCGCTCGCCGTGATGCAGCGCTCGCAGCTGTTCGAGCTGCTCGAGCAGTTCGAGGGTGCAGGGCTCCATGGTGGTGAAGCGGCGCAGGAAACCCACGCGATAGGCGTACAGGCCGATATGACGGAAGCAGGCCTTCACCTCGGGGTGGGCCTCCACGTCGAAGGCGTCGCGCTCCCAGGGGATGGCGGCACGGGAGAAATACAGCGCGTAGTTGTTCGCGTCGCGCACCACCTTCACCACGTGCGGATCGAACAGTTGCGTGGCGGAGTGGATGGGCGTGCACAGCGTGGCAATGCTGGCATCGGGGTGTGCGGCCAGGTCGTCGGCGACCTGGCGCACGATGCGGCCCGGCGTGAGCGGCTCGTCGCCCTGCAGGTTCACCACGATGTCGTCGTCGGACCAGCCGAGCGCCTCGGCCACCTCGGCCAGCCGGTCGCTGCCCGAACGATGCGTGCTGGCCGTCATGCACACGCTGGCACCGAAGGCCTCGGCGGCCTCGCGCACGCGGTCGTCGTCGGTGGCGACCACCACGTCGCCCACGCCGCTCTCCAGGGCGCGCTCGTGGACGTGACGGATCATCGGTTTGCCGGCCAGGTCGACCAGCGGCTTGCCCGGCAGGCGCGAGGAACCGAAGCGGGCCGGAATGGCGACATGAAACCTCATTTGCGGTAGCGCTCCGCTTCCTCGTCGGTGAGCCTGCGGGCCTCTTCCTCCAGCATCACCGGGATGCCGTCGCGCACCGGGTAGGCCAGGCGCGCGGCCACCGAGATGAGTTCCTCGGCCTTCTTGTCGTAGACCAGCGGCCCCTTGGTCACGGGGCAGGCCAGGATGTCCAGCAGTCGTTTATCCATGGGTGTCTCGTCGATATTTCGCATTGGCGCCCGCGATCTCGCGCACGCGTTTCATGAGTTGTTGCGCGAAGGTCTTGTCGGGCGAGGCCGAGACGGGGACCATCCACGCATTGTCGAGATTCAGGTGGCGGCACTTCACGGCGTCCTTCTCCGTCATGAAGATGGGCAGTTCGTCGCCGAAATCGAGTTCCTCGGCGGTGAAGCCGTGGTGATCCGGGAAGGGATGCGGAATCACCTCGATGCCGTTGACGCGCAGCATATCAAAGAAGCGCTCGGGATGGCCGATGCCGGCCACGGCATGCACCTGCTGGTGACGGAAGGCATCGAGGGTATTGGCCATCTGGCTGTCGCGGATGTTCACCGCGACGTTGCCGCGCAGCCCCATGGCGAACTCGCCCTGCTTCGCCATTCCGTTGACGATGACGAAGTCGCAGTCCGCAAGCCACGAGACGGGCGCGCGCAGGGGGCCGGCGGGCAGGCAGAAACCGTTGCCGAAACGCCGACGGCTGTCGACCATGGCGATCTCGATGTCGCGCTTGAGGCGGTAATGCAGGAGGCCGTCATCGACGATGAGCACGTCGACGCCATGCTCGGCCAGCAGCGCCCGGGCCGCCTTGTTGTAGCGTGGTGCCACGTAGACGGGGGCGCCGGTGCGCGTGGCGATCAGCACCGATTCGTCGCCGACCTCGCCGGCATCGCTGGCCGGCGTGACCCGCTGCGGCCAGTCCCGGCCGCTGCCGCCCTGCCCGCTGCTGACGACACCCGCACGCAGGCCGTTGGCCCGCAGCTGGTTCACCAGCCAGACCACCAGCGGCGTCTTGCCCGTCCCGCCCACGGTGATACCGCCCACCACCACGACCACCGGCACCCTGAGCCGCGGCCAGATACGGTTGCGCTGGCGAAAAAGGCCCCGTCGCAACACCACCAGTCCGCAGTACAGTTTCGATGCCGGCCAGAGCAGGTAGGCCAGCAGCCCCTTCCTGTACCAGCTGGACTCGATCCCCATTACCAGTCAAATATCCTTTGCAGAAATTCGTCGATGGTCTTCTGCAATGTCCGACGTTCCTCCCAGAACAGTCGTCGGCAGGCATCCCCCTGCCGCCGGCCCTCTGCCGGGGCCTCGCGATACCCGGCCCAGAGGGCGAGCACCGCCGTTGTATCCTCGCATTGCTGCAGGGCTTTCGCCAGTGCCGCGTGCAGGCGGGACAGTCCCGGGCGGATGCTGATGGCCGAACCACCGGCCAGCGCCGACCACAGCGTGGTCTGCTCTGCCTGGGCCAGGTGGCCGGCATGGATGGCGCTCGCCACCGCGCCAGTCCAGCGCATGTCGTCCAGCCAGACCACGCTGCCGGCGGCAAGTGGCTGACGCTGCCAGTCGCTGATCTGCAGGTCCGCGCCGGCGTCCGCTGGTGCCGCCTGGCCGTCGGCGGAGACGAAGAGTACGCCGTTGTCGGCCAGCGCCGACTCGCGCCAGTGGCGGATGAAGTCACCGGCCTCTGCCGGCGGCCCCTGCCACCACCACAGTTCGCGCTCTTCCCCGCCGGTGACCAGGCTGCGCAGGGTGGTGTCCACCTGCGCCTCGACGAACAGGCTGTGCGGATCGGCCGGCGCGGCGACGTATCCCGCCGTGCCCGCCGCCTCCCAGGCCGCGGCCTGGGCCACGTCCACCGGGTAGGCGGCCTCGACCGGCGCCTGCCCCGGGGCGGTGTTGAAGGCGAGCAGGTGCGCCCCGGCGGCATTGGCCCGGCGCGCGAGGTGTTCGGGGAAGGCGCTGTCGACCAGGATCACGCCAAAGGGCTCGAAGCGTTGCCAGGTGCGGCGCACCGCCGCAGGCCGGTCGCAGGGGCCGAAGCCCAGGCCGATCTTGCGCATGCCGGCCACGCGCGGTTCGAGGATGTCGGCGTAGTCCTCCTCGAAGGTGAGCACCAGGCGCAGGTCGTGGCGTTTCTGCCGGATCGCGCCCATCAGCTCGACGCCCAGACGCACGGAGTCGCGGGTGCCACCGGCCTTGATCCAGACGAGCCTGCCCTCGCCAGCCGGCGGACGCAGATAACCCAGGCGCGCGTTGGCCCGGGCATGCTCGCCGCGCAGGCGGTCGCGCCAGGTCTGCAGGAACACACTGGACCAGGCGGCGCCGTAGCTCTTCGGGTTGCAGGACATGTCAGCTCAGCCGGCCACGCGGCCCGGCAGTGGCGCCACGGGGCACGGGGCTAGTCGCCCGCGCCACGCGTGGTGGCGATGGAGAGGCGCGTGAGGCCGGCCTTCTGGGCTGCGTCCATGGCCGTGACCACGGACTGGTGCGGGGTGTTGGCATCGGCGCGGATGATCACCGGCAGGTCCGTCTTGCCGGCGGCGGCCTTCTCCAGTGCGGTGCGCACCGTCTCCGCCTTGGTGTTTACCAGCTCGTTGCCGTTGAGGAAGTAGCTGCCGCTGGCGTCGATCACCAGCTCGAGCTTGTCCACCTGCTGCTCTTCCGGCGCCTGCGCGGCCTGCGGCAGGTTGATCTTGAGCTCGCTGGCGCGATCGAAGGTGGTGGTCACCATGAAGAAGATCAGCAGCAGGAACACCACGTCGATCAGCGGCGTGAGGTTGATGTCGACGCTCTCGCTGCGGCGCGGGCGGAAATTCACGCGGCCTGCTCCCGGCCCATGTCGGCCTGTTCGCGTTCACCGTGCATGACCTCGACCAGCTTGATGGCCTCCTGCTCCATCACCACCACCAGCTCGTCCACCTTGCCGCGGAAATAGCGGTGGAAGATGAGGCTGGGCACGGCCACGGAGATGCCGGTCGCGGTGGTGATGAGGGCCTCGGAGATACCCCCGGCGAGCTGGCCCGGATTACCCACGCCGACGTCGGTGATGACGCTGAATACGGTGATCATGCCGATGACGGTACCCAGCAGGCCGAGCAGCGGCGTGATGGCGGCGATGGTGCCCAGGGTGTTGAGGAACCGCTCGAGCTCGTGGGCGACGTGGCGGCCGGTCTCCTCGATGCCCTCCTTCATCACCTCGCGGCTGTGATTGCGGTTGACGAGGCCGGCGGCCAGTACGCGACCCAGCGGCGAACCGGCGCGCAGCTCACGGATACGCTCCTCGGTGAGCTGCCCCTGCTGGGCCCACTGCCAGATCTGGGCGACCAGCTGGCGGGGGATCACGCGCGAGCGCTTCAGGCTCCACAGCCGCTCGAGGACGATGGCGAGCGCCACCACGGAACATGCGATGATCGGCAGCATGAGCCAGCCGCCGGCCTTGATGATCTCGAACACGCGCGAATCCCCTGTCGGTTCCTTGAAGTGGCGCCATGATACCCGATTGCCAGCGGTGACTGAATGCCGCCCGTCACAGTCCGTCGCGCCGGTGCCAGAAGCGTCGATACTGCTCGCGATGCGCGACCACCGGACCCGGGCCGGTCGATGACAGCGTGAACTGCAGGGCACCCGAACGCGCCGTCTCATGCACCAACACGCCCCGCTCGGCATAGCGTGCCAGCACCTCGGGCTTGGGAAAGCCGAAGCGGTTGCGGTATCCCGCCGGCACCAGGGCCACCGAGGGTTGCACGGCATCGAGGAAATACGCCGTCGAGGAGGTGTTGCTGCCATGATGGGGCACCACCAGCACATCGCTGCGCAAGGCATCACCGTGTGCATGCACCAGCGCCCATTCCCCCTCCGCCTCGATGTCGGCAGCGAGCAGCACCGCCCGCCCACCGGCGCTCACCTGCAGCACACAGGAACCGTTGTTTTCCGAACCGCGATAACGGGGGGTTGGGTGCAGGATCGCGAAATCCACCCCGTCCCACTGCCAGCGCTGGCCTGCCCGGCAGGGGCGCGCAACGGGCGAGACCGCCGTCGGCACGCTGGCCAGCACCTCGCCCACCGGGATCTGCGCGAGCAGCGAGTCGGCCCCGCCGCGATGGTCGTTGTCGCCGTGGGAGATCACCAGCGTATCCACGGCGCCCTGCCCGCGATGACGCAGATAGGGCAGGACCACCGCCGCCCCGGTGTCGAAGTCCGGGCTGAAGCGCGGGCCGGTATCGAAGACGAGCAGGTGCTGCCGGGTCTCGATCACCGCCGCCAGTCCCTGGCCGACATCGAGCAGCGTGACGACCGCCTCGCCGGCAGCCGGCCGCTCCACCACCGGGAACAGCAGCGGCAGGCACAGCACCAGACCGAGCGGCCTCCCCGGCATGCCGCGTGGCAGCAGCAGCCAGGCGCTGCCCGCCACCGCCAGCAGCAGGACGAGCGGCGTGGGGGCCGGCCGGTGCCACAGCTGCAGCGGTTGCGCCGCCAGCAGCGACAGCAGCTGCCACAGGGGCTCGAAGACCGCCGATACCAGCTGCAGCAGGCACCCGGCCAGCGACGGCGACAGCGGCGCCATGAGGGTCGCGAGCAGCACCGGTGGCACCACCAGCAGGCTCACCCAGGGGACGGCGACGAGGTTGGCCAGCGGCGCACCCAGCGAGGCGCGCTGGAACCAGTAGGTGGTGAACGGCAGCAGGCCGATGGCCAGCAGGTACTGCGCCCGTATCCAGCCGCCGAGCTGTCGCCGCGCCCGTGTCGTGCGTGCGGGTACGGCCCCGGGCGGCAGCCGTCCGCGAAAGCCGAACAGCAGCAGGGCCACGGCCGTGAACGACAGCCAGAAGCCCGGTGCCAGCACGGCCGTTGGATCCAGCAGCAGCACCGCCACCAGGGCGAGCGCCAGCCCCGTCGAGGCCTGCACCATGCGCCGCAGCAGGATCGCGCCGAACAGCACCGCCAGCATGATGAGTGCGCGCTGGGTCGGAATGGAGAAGCCCGCCAGTGCGGCATAGACCAGGGCCGCGAGCAGACCGCCGACGGCGGCCCAGCAGGGTGCTGGCCAGCGCAGTGCGAGCGCGGGCCAGCGGGCGACGAGCAGCCGCAACAGCCAGAAGGCCAGCCCGCCGACCAGGCCGATGTGCAGGCCGGAGATGGCAACGAGGTGATTGGTGCCGGTGCGCAGCAGGACGTCCCAGCTCGCGGCATCGATGCGGGAACGGTCACCCAGCGCCAGGGCGAGCAGGATGCCGAAGTGCGGCAGTTCGCCGCCGGCCTCGGTCAGGCGCGCGCGCAGCCCGGCGCGCAGGCAGTCGAGCGGGTAGCCCCCCACCTCCAGGCGCCGGTTCTCGCCACGCTCGCGTACGTAGCCCGTGGCGCCGACACGCTGCTGAAACAGCCAGCCTTCATAATCGAAGCCGCCCGGGTTGTGAAACCCGTTCGGGCGCTTGAGGCGCACCGTCAATCGCCAGCGTTCGCCGGCCACCGGCATGGCCTCGCTGCGATACCAGCTCAGACGCAGACGCTGCGGCACGCCGGACGGCGCATCCACCGGCTCGAACAGGAAACGCCGGGCATCGTGGCGCAGCTCGGTGAGGCCCCGCACATGGCCCTCGAGCACCAGGTCCTGCCCCTCCAGCGCCGGGTCGAGTAGCGGGTGCAGCACGAGGTGGGCGTGGAGCCAGGACCAGAGCAGGCCGATGGCCAGGCCGGCGCCCAGACGCACGACGGGACGCAGGCGGCGCTGCAGCCGGTGACGTGGAATGACGAGCAAGGCGAGCGCCGGCGGCAGCAGCATCGCCCAGAATGGCGAGGGCAGCGTGGCCGGTTGATGGGCCAGCCAGGTGCCGATGAGCAGGCCGATGGCGAAAAGGCGCATTTTCCGATCCCTGGAAAATCATGGATAATGTGGCTGCCACACCCAGGCCCGCGTCAGTCGGGCCCTATACAACAGACGACGAGCCGGACTATCTAGCCCCAGCATGCCGAGACGATTCTTCAGACGCGTTCTGCCCGACCATGCCCGGGTTCGGGAACACAAGGCGCTGCAGTTCTTCGGCACCCTGCTCCACGACCCCAACCTCTGGCACCTCAACCGGCGTTCGGCCGCCGGGGCCTTCGCCATCGGCCTGTTCATGGCCTTCGTGCCCATCCCCTTCCAGATGGCCGCCGCCGCGGCACTGGCCATCCTCTTCCGGGTGAACCTGCCGATCGCCGTGGCGCTGGTGTGGATCACCAACCCCATCACCATGCCGCCCATCTTCTTTTCGGCCTACAAGCTGGGCGCCTGGGTGCTGGATACGCCGCCCATGCTGTTCAGCTTCGAACTGAGCTGGGACTGGCTGGTGACCGACATGCTGCATATCTGGAAGCCCTTCCTGCTCGGCTGCCTGATCATGAGCACCACCAGCGCGATTGCCGGCTATGTGGCCATCCGTGTGATCTGGCGCATCTCCATCGTGCTGCGGCTGAAGGAACGCCGCCTGGCGCGCCTGGCCCGTCATTCGCGCAACGGCGACGACGATCCCCCCTGCCCCTGATCGCGGCCCCGCGTCTCAGGCGGGGCTCAGCAGCCCGTCTTCCATCGAATACACGCGATCCATGCGTGCGGCCAGGTAGGGGTCGTGCGTCACCACCACGAGCGTGGTGCCGAGTTCCTGGTTCAGGCGCAGCATGAGCTGGAAGATCTGGTCGGCGGTCTTGCGATCCAGGTTGCCGGTGGGCTCGTCGGCCAGCACCGCGCGCGGCTCGGTGATCAGCGCCCGGGCGATGGCCGCACGCTGGCGCTCGCCGCCCGATAGTTCACCCGGCTTGTGCGTCACCCGCCCCAGCATGCCAACCCGCTCCAGCAGGGCGCGGGCCCGCTGCCGGGCCTGGGCCGAGTGTGCGCCGGCGATCATCAGCGGCATGGCGACGTTCTCCAGCGCGGTGAACTCCGGCAGCAGGTGATGGAACTGGTAGACGAAGCCCAGCGCCTCGTTGCGCAGGCGGCCGCGTGCAGCATCCGACAGCTTGCCCATGTCCTTCCCGCAGACCTCCACCGTGCCGGCGGTGGGGGTATCCAGGCCGCCGAGCAGGTGCAGCAGCGTGCTCTTGCCGCTGCCCGAGGCCCCCACGATGGCGATCTTCTCGCCGGTGCGGGCCTCGAAGTCGATGCCCTTCAGGACCTGCAGGTAGCCGTGACCCTCATCGAAGGTCTTGCTCAGGCCGCGGCAGCGGATGACGGGCTGGTCCTGGTCGAAGGCGTCGATCATGGTCACTCGTAGCGCAGGGCTTCGGCCGGCTGGGTGCGCGAGGCGCGCCACGCGGGATAGAGCGTGGCCAGCACGGTGAGGATGAAGGCCATCAGGCCGACGCGCACCACGTCGCGGATGCGCAGGTCGGAGGGGATGTCGCTGATGTAATAGACGTCGGGCGAGAGGAATTTCATGCCGATCAGACCCTCCAGCGTGGCCACGATCACCTCGACGTTGAGCGCCACCGTCACGCCGGCGATCACGCCGATGAGCGTGCCGAGAAAACCGATCAGGCTGCCCTGGATGATGAAGATCATCATCACCTTGCCCGGCGTGAGGCCGAGTGTGCGCAGGATGGCGATGTCCGACTGCTTGTCCGTGACCACCATCACCAGGGTGGACACGATGTTGAAGGCCGCGACCGCCACGATCAGGAACAGGATGATGAACATCACCGTCTTTTCCATCTTCAGCGCACGGAAGAAGTTCGCATGCTGGCGCGTCCAGTCCGTCACCCAGTAGTCGGGCCCGAGGCTGTCGTTGAGGCTGGCGGTGATGCGCGGGGCGCCGAACATGTCGTCGAGCTTGAGGCGCAGGCCGCTGGCGTTGCTGCCCATCTGGAAGAGCGGCTGGGCATCCTTCAGGTGCATGAAGGCCACGCTGCGGTCGTACTGGTGCATGCCCACCTCGAACACGCCGACCACGGTGAAACGGCGCATGCGCGGGATCACGCCGGCGGGTGTCACGCCGGCCTGGGGGGCGAACACCGTCACCTTGTCGCCCAGCCCCGCCCCCAGTGCCGCCGAGAGTTCGCTGCCGATCACCAGCCCGAATTCGCCCGGGCGCAGCAGTTCCAGGCTGCCCTGGACCATCTTGCCGTGGATGTCGGAGACCTGGCGCTCACGGGCCGGCTCGATGCCGCGGATGGCGGCGCCGGTGACCCGTGCGCGGTTGGCGAGCATGCCCTCGGCATCGATATAGGGTGCGGTGGCGGCCACGCCGGGCTGGCGGGCCAGGGCTGCCTCGAGGCGCTTCTGGTCGGCTGGAGAGAGCCGGTTGCCGAGGCCCGTGACACTGGCGTGAGAGGCCATCGACAGCGTGCGTTCGCGCAGTTCCCGCTCGAAGCCGTTCATCACCGACAGCACGACGATCAGCGCCATCACGCCCACCACGATGCCCGTGATCGAGGCCAGCGAGATGAACGAGATGAAGTGATTGCGCCGCTTGGCACGCGTATAGCGCAATCCGATGAAGAGCTCTAGGGGCTGGAACATGCGGGGATTAAATCACAGGGCGTTGATAAGTTAAACGAAAAGGACGCTTGGGACGGGCTCGGCATCTTCGTCACACGGAGACTGTACCGCCCTCGCCAGCGTGAATCCCCGGACCTTCCGGAAACCGGTATCCGGCCAAGGTTTCTGTGTGCCATAGGGTGTTAGCGTGCAGGCAGGCCTGTCGCGTGCCTCGACGGCCTGCCCCCGGTCTCGACGGCCAGCCAGTTTCGCCCTCCTGAACGGGGCAAAAAGTGCGTCTGGTCAATAATCTAGAATACTTTGATGACAAACTGAGTGATGCTATGATCCTTCGAAAACGACACTCAACGGGAGTCCCTGTCATGTCATGCACCCTCTGGATTCGCCGCACCGCCCTGCCCCTGGCCCTGCTCGGCGTTGCACTCGCTGCCCCCGTGCATGCCGACGTGCTCAAGATCGAGGATCAGGATCCGGTCGTGGTGCAGAAGGGCGAGCGCCCGACCCGGGGCATGAGCCAGCAGCGCGTCCTCGATCAGTTCGGCGAGCCCCGTTCGCGCCACGGCGCCGTCGGCGAGCCGCCGATCAGCCGCTGGGACTACGGCGACTTCTCCGTGTACTTCGAGCACAATCACGTGCTGCATGCCGTGGACTTCCGCCAGGAACAGGGCGCCCAGCCCGAGGCGGCGCCGGCACGCTAGCCACCCCTGCTCCGCCGTCCAGTCCCCGCCCCCGAGGCTCGCTCAACCCTGAGGTCCGATGAACACGATGGCCAGCCGTCGTTGCCAGTTCCTGCCCGAATGGACGCCGCAAAGCGGCGTGATGCTCACCTGGCCGCATGACGCCAGCGACTGGGCGCCGCTGCTCGATCGCGTGGAACCGGTATACCGGGAGATCGCCCGCGAGGTCCTGTATCGCGAGGGGCTGCTGATCGTGGCCCGCGACAAGGCCCACCGCCGGCACATCGAGGCCGTGCTCAGCGAGGACGACGGCATGGACCTGTCGGGCATCCGCTGGGCCTATGCCCCGAGCAACGACAGCTGGGCCCGTGACCACGGACCCATAACCGTCCGCGACGAGCATGGCCGCCTGCGGCTGCTGGACTTCCGCTTCAATGGCTGGGGCGGGAAGTACGCGCACGACCTGGACAACGCCATCAATGCCCGGCTGGCCGAGCAGAAGTGCTTTGTCCCGCCCCTGCAGGCCGTGGAGCTGGTGCTGGAAGGCGGCTCGCTGGAGGTCGACAGCCACGGCACGCTGCTCACCACCGCCCAGTGCCTGCTGATGCCACACCGCAATCCCGGCCTGTCCCGCGAGGCCATCGAGGCCGCGCTCATCGAACACCTGTGCCTGGAGCGGGTGCTGTGGCTGGAGCACGGCCACCTGGCCGGCGACGACACCGATGCCCACATCGACACGCTGGCGCGCTTTTGCAGCGATGACACCATCGCCTACATGAGCTGCGAGGATCCGGCCGACGAGCACCACGCCCCGCTCAGGGCCATGGAACAGGAACTCGCGGCCCTGCGCACCCGCGACGGTCAGCCCTACCGGCTGGTGCCGCTGCCCATGCCCGCCCCGATCCGCAATGCGGCAGGCGACCGCCTGCCGGCGAGCTATGCCAACTTCCTCATCATCAACGACGCCGTGCTGGTACCGATCTACCGAGACGACAACGACAGGCGCGTGCTCGCCGCCCTGGACGGGGCCTTCCCCAACCACGAGGTCATCGGCATCGACTGCCGGGCGCTGATCGAGCAATACGGCAGCCTGCACTGCATCACCATGCAGCTGCCGGAAGGAGTGCTGCGATGAACGACAAGACGACAAACAACAAGACCCTCACCGTCGGCCTGGTGCAGCAGAGCAACACCGCCGACTACGAACACAACCTCGCCAAGTCCGAGGCCGGCATCCGCGAGGCCGCCGGTCGCGGCGCCGAACTGGTGATGCTGCAGGAACTGCACACCGGGCTGTATTTCTGCCAGACCGAGGACACCAACGTCTTCGACCTGGCCGAGCCCATTCCGGGCCCCACCACCGAGCGCCTGGGCGCACTGGCGAAGGAACTCGGCATCGTCATCGTCGGCTCGCTGTTCGAGCGCCGCGCCACCGGGCTCTACCACAACACCGCCGTGGTGCTGGAGCGCGACGGCACGCTCGCCGGCATGTATCGGAAGATGCACATCCCGGACGATCCGGGCTATTACGAGAAGTTCTACTTCACACCGGGCGATCTCGGCTTCACCCCCATAGACACATCGGTGGGGCGGCTCGGCGTGCTGGTGTGCTGGGACCAGTGGTTCCCGGAGGGCGCGCGCCTGATGGCCCTGGCCGGCGCCGACCTGCTGCTCTACCCCACCGCCATCGGCTGGGACCCGGAGGACGATCAGGACGAGCAGGCCCGCCAGCGCGACGCCTGGATCACCATCCAGCGCGCCCACGCCGTGGCCAACAACCTGCCGGTGCTCAGCGCCAACCGCACGGGACACGAGGACGACCCCTCCGGCATCACCCCGGGCGCGCGTTTCTGGGGCTCGAGCTTCGTCGCCGGCCCGCAGGGCGAGATCCTGGCGCAGAGCCCGGTGGACGGCGACGACGTGCTGGTCGTGCCCATCGATCGCGAGCGCGTGGAACGGGTGCGCCGCATCTGGCCCTATTTCCGCGACCGCCGCATCGACGCCTACGCCGAACTCACCCGCCGCTTCCGCGACTGACGGGAGGTCCGACGTGACGACTGCCTCCACCAGCGACACGGCCTGGCTGGCGCATTTTCCCGCCCTGCGGGAGATCACCGACCCCGTTGGCCGGCGCGTGATCACCGCCGCCCAGCACCTGCGGGTGCCGCCCTGCACCACGGTGTTCCACACGGGCGATCCCTGCCGCAACTACCTGCTGGTCATCGACGGCTCCGTGCGCGTCCAGCAGACGGCGCCCAACGGCCGCGAGATCGTGCTCTACCGGGTCGGCCCGGGCGAGTCCTGCGTGCTCACCACCTCCTGCCTGCTCGCCACCAGCGGCTATGCCGCCGAGGGCATCACCGAGGACGAGGTCGAGGCCGTGGCCATCCCGGCGCCCGAGTTCCACCGGGCCGTGGCCGAGTCGCCGGGTTTTCGCCAGTTCGTCTTCGATGGCTTCGGCCAGCGCCTGGCCGAGCTGATGACGCTCATCGAGGAGGTCGCCTTCGGCCGCCTCGACGCGCGGCTGGCCCAGCGCCTGCTGCGCCTGGCCGGTGAGTCGGATCGCGTGGAGACCACGCACCAGCAGCTCGCCACCGAGATCGGCAGTGCCCGCGAGGTGGTGAGCCGCCAGCTCAAGGAATTCGAGCGTCGTGGCTGGGTGGCCCTGGGGCGCGGCCATGTCGATTTGCGCGACCGCCGGGCCCTGGCCGCCCTGGAACTGATGTAGCCCTGGAGCTGATATAGCATTGATCCGGCCGCCGGTGACTTGATTACTGAAAGTCGCCCCGTCAGCGCCTATGCTCACTGCATCACCCAACCGCAGACCACACTGGAGGTGTTTGTCATGACCATCAACATGGGCAGTATCGATCGCATCATCCGCGGCATCGTCGGCATCGTTCTGCTGGCGCTCATCGTGGTGTTCCCCGAGGCCTCCTGGCGCTGGTGGGGGCTGATCGGCATCGTGCCGCTGGCCACCGCCATCATCGGCTGGTGCCCCGCCTACACGATCATCGGCATGAACACCTGCCCCAGGCGCGACTGACGGCGCAGGCGGTGACCTGACCAGGGCGGCCCTCGGGCCGCCCTTTTTTGTGCCCTGCACCTGCAATCGCCGGCGCAATATGGGAAAATGCGCCGCTTTGCAGCCCGCGTCTCAAGGCCGATCAGGATCCCCCAGGAATGAACCGCCCCACCACACTGCTGGCCCCGAAGCTGCCCGCCACCGGTCGCGAGACCCTGCGCTGGGGGCACCTGTACGGCTGTGCGCGCGGACTGGCCATCGCCGAGGCCGCGGCCGGCGCCGGCCGCCTCACCCTGCTGGTCACGGCGGACTCGCAGTCGGCCTATCGCCTGGAGCAGGAGCTGCGCTTCTTCGGTGCGGCCGCCGACCTGCCGATCCTGAGCTTCCCGGACTGGGAGACCCTGCCCTACGACGTCTTCTCCCCGCACGAGGACATCATCTCCCAGCGCCTGGAGACGCTGCACCGGCTGCCCTCGCTGAGCCATGGCGTGCTGGTGGTCCCGGTCACCACCCTGATGCACCGCATCGCCCCGCGCGACTTCCTCAGCGCCCACACCCTGATGATGGACGTGGGCGAACGCCTGGACATCGACGCCCTGCGCCAGCGCCTGGAACAGGCCGGTTACCGGCACGTGAGCCAGGTGATGGAGCACGGCGAGTTCGCCCTGCGCGGCTCCATCGTCGATCTCTTCCCGATGGGGGCGAATCACCCCTACCGCATCGACCTCTTCGACGACGAGATCGAGAGCATCCGCGAATTCGATCCCGAGACCCAGCTCTCGCAGGAAAAGGTCGAGCGCATCCGCCTGCTGCCGGCCCACGAGTTCCCCATGCACGACGAGGCCATCAAGGGCTTCCGTCAGCGTTACCGCCAGGTCTTCGAGGGCGACCCGCAGGCCAGCAGCATCTACCGCGAGGTGAGCAACGGCAGTGCGCCGGCCGGAGTGGAGTACTACATCCCGCTGTTCTTCGAGCAGATGGCCACGCTCTTCGACTACCTGCCGGAAGACGCCCTGGTCATCACCACCGCAGACGTGGAGGCGGCCGCCTCGCGCTTTGCCGCGAGCACCGCCGACCGGTATGAGCAACGCCGTCACGACGTGCAGCGCCCGCTGCTGCCGCCGGCAGACCTCTTTCTCTCGCCGGAGGAGCTGGCCGCGGGCCTTGAGCGCGAGAGCCGCGTACTCATCGAGGGCTTCGAGATCGAGGATGGCGGCAGCGGGGTGCAGAACTTCGCCAGTCTGGCCCTGCCCAACCTGCTGCTGCAGGCGCGTGCCGAGGACCCGGCGGCCACGTTGAAGTCGTTCATCGCCTCGCGGCCCGGACGCCTGCTGTTCGTCGCCGAATCCGCCGGTCGCCGTGAACACCTGATCGAGGCCCTGCGCCAGTTCGAGATCTTCCCGCGCACCGTGGACAGCTGGCCCGAATTCGTCGCCAGCGCGCTCGACTACGCCATCACCGTGGCGCCGATGGAGAGCGGCGTGCGCCTGCCCCAGGCCGGCATCAACATCATCCCGGAGAGCGCGCTGGTCGGACAGCGCGCCCAGCAGGAGCGTCGACGCAAACGCCCCACCCGCGATGCCGATGCCGTGGTGCGCAACCTCACCGACCTCAACGTCGGCGCCCCGGTGGTACACGAGGAACACGGCGTGGGTCGCTACATCGGTCTGCAGAAGCTCGCGGTCGGAGGCAGCGAGGCGGAGTTCCTGACCCTGGAATACGCCGGCGGCGACAAGCTCTACGTGCCCGTCGCCTCGCTGCACCTGATCAGCCGTTACACCGGCACCGCGCCGGAGGATGCACCGCTACACAAGCTCGGCAGCGACCAGTGGCAGAAGGCCCGGCGCCGGGCAGCCGAGAAGATCCACGACGTGGCTGCCGAGCTGCTGGACATCAATGCGCGCCGCGCCGCGCGCCGCGGGCATGCCTTCGCCACCGACACCGACGACTACGCCGCCTTCGCCGCCTCCTTCCCCTTCGAGGAGACACCGGACCAGGAGAAGGCGATCCAGGCGGTGCTCGACGACATGGCCGCCGAGCGGCCCATGGATCGCGTGGTCTGCGGCGACGTGGGCTTCGGCAAGACCGAGGTGGCCATGCGCGCGGCCTTCGTCGCCGCCAGCGGCGGCAAGCAGGTGGCGGTACTGGTGCCCACCACCCTGCTCGCCCAGCAGCACCTGCAGAACTTCCGCGACCGTTTCGCCGACTGGCCGATACGCATCGAGGGTCTCTCGCGTTTTCGCAGCCAGAAACAACACAAGGAGACGCTCGCCGGCATCGCCGCCGGCACGGTGGACATCGTCATCGGCACGCACAAGCTGCTGCAGGGCGACGTGGCGTTCAAGGACCTCGGCCTCATCATCGTGGACGAAGAACACCGCTTCGGCGTGCGCGACAAGGAAAAGCTGAAGAACCTGCGTGCCGAGGTCGACATCCTCACGCTCACCGCCACGCCGATCCCGCGCACACTCAACATGTCGCTCTCCGGCCTGCGCGACCTGTCGATCATCGCCACGCCGCCGGTGCAGCGTCACGCCATCAAGACCTTCGTCAACGAGTGGAACGACGCCCTGCTGCAGGAAGCCGTGCTGCGCGAGGTGCGCCGCGGCGGCCAGGTGTATTTCCTGCACAACGAAGTACAAACCATCGAAAAGATGGCGCAGCGCATCGAACAGGTGGTGCCGGACATCTCGATCCGGATCGCGCACGGCCAGATGCGCGAACGCGAGCTCGAGGAGGTGATGCTGGATTTCTATCACCAGCGCTTCAACCTGCTGCTGTGCACCACCATCGTCGAGAGCGGTATCGACGTGCCCACGGCCAACACCATCATCATCAACCGCGCCGACAAGCTCGGCCTGTCGCAGCTGCACCAGCTGCGCGGTCGCGTCGGCCGCTCGCACCACCGCGCCTATGCCTATCTCGTCACGCCGCCGCGCGTGGCGATGACACCGGACGCGATAAAGCGCCTGGAGGCCATCGAGTCGCTGGAGGACCTGGGTGTGGGCTTCACCCTCGCCACGCACGACCTCGAGATCCGCGGCGCCGGCGAACTGCTGGGCGATGAACAGAGCGGCCAGATCCAGGAGATCGGCTTCACGCTCTACAACGAGCTGCTAGAGCGCGCGGTAAAGGCCCTGAAGTCGGGCAAGCGGCCGGAGCTCGACAAGCCGCTGCACAGTGGCGCCGAGATCGACCTCGGCGTTCCCGCCCTGCTCCCCGACGACTACGTGCCTGACATCCACGCCCGCCTGGTGCTCTACAAGCGCATCGCCAGCGCAGAGAACGAAGAGGCACTGCGCGAACTGCAGGTGGAGATGATCGACCGCTTCGGCCTGCTGCCGGACGCGGCCAAGGCCCTGTTCGAGGTGAACCGCGTGAAACTGAAGGCCGAGGCGCTGGGCGTGAAGAAGCTCGATGTCGGCGAACAGGGCGGACGCATCATCTTCAACGCCACGCCGAACATCGATCCGGCCAGCGTGATACGCCTGATCCAGTCCGATCCGCAGCGCTATCGCCTGGACGGCCAGGACAAGCTGCGCTTCTCCCTGTCACTGGAAAATCTGCAGAAACGCGTGGATACTGTCGAACGCCTGCTTGGCGAGCTCGCACTCAAGGACGCCGCCTGATCAACCTGCAAGGAATCCTCCGTGAGACCGAACCCGACACAGACCTCCCTCGCCACCCTGTTCCTGTTCACGATCCTGGCCATGCCCGCCCTGGCCGTGGACTATCACGTCGAGATGCTCGTCTTCGCCAACAACGACGAGGCTGCCTTCCATTCGGAACAATGGTCGCTGGAGGCGCAGCCGCCGGCCGTGGATGACAGCCTCGCGCTGTTCGACGGCCACGTACGCGCCGGCTTCCGGCGCCTGGACCCTGCACAGCTCGAACACAATCTCGGCGAGGCCCGTCGGCTACTTGAATCCTCGGGGCATTACACGGTGCTGCGTCACGTGGCCTGGCAGCAGCCCGGCCTGTCCGCAGAAGATGCGGTGCGTATCCGCCTGCACGGGGGCGAGGACTACAGTCTGCAGTACCCCGAGCGCATGCAGCCTCGCCTGGAAGTGGGCGAGGACGGCACCATCGTGGAGATCCCGGGGCCGGAGCGGCTGGAGCAGCTGGACGGCACGGTGCGTGTGATACTGGGACGCTATCTGCACGTGCATACCGACCTGGTGCTGCGCAAGCCGGTGGTCGTGGAGCGTATCGATCAGGAGAGTGGCGAACCCACGCAGATGCCGGTGCTGCTCGACATCCCCATGCAGGAACAGCGGCGCATGCGCAGCCGCGAGCTGCACTATATCGACCACCCCCTGCTCGGGGTGCTGGTGCAGATCACGCCGCTGGAGACGCCCGCCGAGTAGGCGGGCACGAACGCAGGGAGCAGGCCATCACGGCCCGCCTGTTCAGATCAGGGGAATGGCGGCCTTCAACACCTGGCGCACGCGGTCCATGCCCGTGCGCAGGTTCTCGCTGATCTCTTCCATGGTGATCTCCTTCCCATCCCGGCCAGCCGCCCAGTTGGCAACCACGGCCAGGCTCGCGTAACAGAGATCGAGTTCGCGGGCGAGCGCCGCCTCGGGCATCCCCGTCATGCCGACCACATCGCAGCCATCGCGCTCCAGCCGGTCCACCTCGGCGGCCGTCTCCAGGCGCGGCCCCTGGGTGGCGGCATAGGTCCCGCCGTCCACCAGGTCGAGCCTGGCCTCCTTACCGCCGGCGAGCAGTGCCTGGCGCATCTCCGCGCAGTAGGGATGGGTGAAGTCGATATGGGTCACACCATCCAGGCCTTCCTCGAAGAAGGTGTGCGAGCGCGAATAGGTGTAGTCGATGATCTGGTCGGGCACGGCGAGCTGGCAGGGTGCCATGCGTTGCGTGATACCACCGACGGCCGCCACCGCGATCACGTGCGTCACCCCGATGTGCTTCAGCGCCCAGAGATTGGCGCGGTAATTCACGCGATGCGGGGGGATGGTATGGCGGTAGCCATGGCGCGCCAGGAAGGTGACGTCGTTGCCGAACAGCTCACCGTGGGTCAGCGGGCCGGAGGGCTCGCCAAAAGGCGTGTGCACCACCTCGCGGCCGACGATCTTCAGACCCTCGAGCGAGGTCAGTCCGGTGCCACCGATGATCGCGAGGCTCGCCATGTGCACTCCTTGAAATCGTGCCAGTTAGTCTTCTTTTACGGCCCAGATACCCGCGGCATTGCGCAGGTATTCCTTGTAATCCATGCCGCTGCCGAACAGGTAGCGGTCTTCCACCTCGACCCCGATGTAGTCCGCACTGGCATCCGGATGCTTGCGGTCGTGCAGCTTGTCCACCAGCACGGCGGTACGCACCGACGCGGCACCATGGCCACGACAGTAGGCCTGGATGGCGGCCAGGGTATGGCCCTCGTCGAGGATGTCATCGACCAGCAGCACGTTGCGACCATCGATGCTGCGATGCGGCTCCACGAGCCAGTGCACTTCGGCACCACCGCTGGTCGCGCCACGGTAGCGTGTGGCGTGCAGGTAATCCAGATGCAGGGGGAAATCGAGGCGGGTCAAAAGCTGACCGGCGGCCACCAGGCCGCCGGTCATGATGCAGATCACCAGCGGATTGGCATCCGCCAGGTCTCCGGTAATCGCCTTCGCCATCCGGTCCAGGGCCTGATCGATCTCGGCCCCGGTGACCAGACAGTCGGCCTCGGCGTAAACGCGTGCGGCCTCTTCGGGCGTTACCGGCATCGTGTCGTGGGTTCCCTTGCGAGAATCGACGCTGCGATGCTTAGTAGGTGAAGGTGACGGTGTCGTCGTCCATCGCCTCGCTGATGACGTAGGCGCCACCAACGGTTTCTTCGATTTCGGGGATCAGGTCGTCGCCCCACAGATCCAGGGTCGGGGTGCAGACCTTGAAGGTCACGCCCGCTTCGACGGCGTCCTTCATGAAGTCGTAGACCGACTTGTCGGAACCTTCCTGAACGAACAGTTTTTCGGCAACGCCCTTCTTGGCCAGCTCGCCAGCGCGGCCGGTCATGATGACTTCCACTTCATATTCCATGGCGGCAGCCACGGTGGCCTGGAAGAACGGGGCGCCCAGTTCGGAGCCGTTGGACGGGTCGGTGTTGACCATCACGATCATCAGCTTGTCAGCCATAGGATTCTCTCCCGAGTCAGTCGTGCTTCAGTGTAAAAGTGGCGAATTATAGGACTGCCGTCTTCACAAATCCAGCACTACCTAATTTACTGATATTCCCCTTTCCCGCACTGTCGCCGCAGGGCGCACCAAGCCGCGCCCGCAGCGAATACCCCAGTCAGATCACGGGCTTTCAGCCGGGACGGGAGGTCTCCGGTGCGCCCTCCCCGCCGGCGAGTTTCAGGCCGTCGGGTACGTGCAGGGTGCGCGTTGGGAAGGCGATCTCGGCGCCATGGGCGGCGATGATGTCGGCGATGCGCAAGAGCACGTCGTGCTTGATCTCGTGGTACCTGATCCACTGCGTGGTGCGCGTGAAGGTATAGACGAAGAAGTCCACCGACGAGGCATTGAAGGCGTTGAAATTGACGATCATCGTCTGGTCCTGGGCGATCTCTTCGTGCGCCATGAGCATGGCCTTCACGTCGCGCACGATGGCGTCCATCACGCCGATATCATCATAGCGTATGCCGATCGTCTCGTGGATGCGCCGGTGCGTCATGCGCGAGGGGTTCTCCACCGCGATGCTGGTGAAGATCGCGTTGGGTACGTACAGCGGGCGCTTGTCGAAACGGCGGATGCGCGTCAGGCGCCAGCCGATGTCCTCCACCGTGCCCTCGATGTCCTTGTCGGGCGAACGGATCCAGTCGCCCACCACGAAGGGACGGTCGAGATAGACCATCAACCCGCCGAAGAAGTTGGCGAGCAGGTCGCGGGCGGCGAAGCCTACCGCGATGCCGCCGATACCGCCGAAGGCCAGCACGCCGGAGATGCTGAAGCCCAGGGTCTGCAGCCCCACCAGAACGCCGGTGATGATCACCGACAGGCGCAGCAGCTTGGCGACGGCCTTCACCGTGGTGTCGTCGATCTCCTTGCCCAGCCGGGTGCGCCGCTCGATGACGGATGCCTCGGTCTCGCCCACCAGGCGCACCAGGAACCAGGTGATGAGCACGATCACCAGGGCATCCCGGATCGGGCCCACCGCCTCGAACAGCGGGGCCTGCGTCTCCTGGTGCACGATTTCCGCCGCGAAGGCGATGCCCACCACCCAGATGAGCAGGTTCAGCGGCAGCTTCACCGCACGGATCATGGCCTCGTCCCAGACTGGCCTGGTGTGCTCGGCCCGGCGCTGCAGACGCGCCAGCACCCAGGCGCTGACGAAGTTGATCACGACGACGGTCAGGACCACGACGAACACCTGGGTCATCCAGCCCCCCAGGTCGTGGGTCTCGATCAGGGTCTTGAGCCAGTTGCTGATATCGGACATGGGCAGATCGATGCGTTGAGGTGGGTGTCAGACGTCCATTTCGAGATAGGGCGATTCGTCGTAGGCGGTCACGGCCCGGGCGGCCTGCTGCCAGCGCGGCGAGTCATGCAGTCCGCCCCAGGACTGCGGGCGACGTCCGTGCATCCGCGCCAGGCGCACCTGCGAGACCGGATCGTCGAAGCCTTCCAGGCTCTCCAGCACCTCGCGGGCGCCCTCCGGATGGTTGCACACCAGCACCATGTCGCAGCCGGCGTCCAACGCCTTGCGGGCGCGTTGGGAGAAGCTGCCGGCGACGTGGGCCGCCGCCATGCTGAGGTCGTCGCTGAAGATCACGCCCTGGAAGCCCAGCTCGTGGCGCAGCACGCCCTTGAGCCAGAAGGCCGAGAAGCCGGCCGGCTCCGGGTCGGCCTGGCTGTAGATGACGTGGGCCGGCATGATCGCCGCCAGGCCGTAGTGGATCATGCGCTCGAAGGGCACGAGGTCGGCCTGACGGATGTCCGCCAGCGGCCGGCGATCCACCGGCAGGGCTTGGTGGGAGTCCTCCTTCACCCCGCCGTGGCCGGGGAAGTGCTTGCCGGTGGCGGCCATGCCCGCCTCGTTCATGCCCTGCATGTAGTGATGGGCCAGGTCGGCCAGGATCTCGGGGTCGGCGTGGAAGGCGCGGTCGCCGATCACGCCGCTGAGCCCATGGGCCACGTCCAGTACCGGCGCGAAGCTGAAGTCGATGCCCACGGCGCGCAGCTCGGCCGCCATCAGCCAGCCGCTCTCCTTCGCCAGCGCGCGGGCCTGCGCGCGGTCCTTGCGGTAGATCCCGCCCAGCCGGCTCACCGGCGGCAGTCGCGTGAAACCCTCGCGAAAGCGCTGTACCCGTCCGCCCTCGTGGTCCACCGCCACCAGCAGGTGCGGATCGCGCAGGGCGTGGATCTCGCGCACCAGCTCGGTGAGCTGGGCGATGGAGGCGAAGTTGCGGGTAAAGAGGATGACCCCGCCGGTCTGGGGGTGCAGGAGCAGTTCGCGTTCTTCAGGCGTGATCTCGGTGCCAACGAGATCCAGCATCACGGGGCCCAGGGCCATGGCCATCCTCTATCGGTTGGTGGAAAGGCCCCGATTGTATCGAAACCGGCGGCGCCTGCCGAATCCGCCCGTGCCAAAAAGGCGGGCACAAAAAAAGCGGGCGCCAGAGGCGCCCGAGAGAAAGGAGGAGTGAAGAAATGACGAACGAACAATCGGAAGACCCGTGAAGACCTTCCGCCAGGAATAATGCAGATCGCGTGCCAAATCGGGAAAAGGGGCGAAAACAACGATCTCCGGTGCTGGCAGCGTGGCACCGGCCCGCCTTGCTGCACCAGTCCGACCCCGGTCAGCGGGGGGCTGCACCGTAACGGTTCGCTAGCCCCGCTCGTCCGGGCCGATCGGCGCGAGGTCATTCAGCCCCGGGCCGACCAGCCGGTAGGCCTGGCCGAAGCCGATGACGAAACGCCCCTCCACGGGCGTGAGTCGCAGCAGGCGGAAGTCGCCAAGCCCGGACAGCAGGCCCATGATCTCGCCGAAGCGCCCGGCGAAGCGGGCCAGGATGGCACCGGCCCCCTCCGTGCCACGTGTCACTTCCGTCACCTGGCAGCGGAAGCTGGCCCGGCGGCGGGCGAATATCTGACGGGTGTCGGCCTCGGACTCGATGAACAGCACCGAGGCCTCGCCGCGCGCGAGCAGGTTGCCGGTGTGCTCGGCCAGTTCGCTGACGAAGATGCAAAAGCCCCCCTGCGGGTCCCGCACGTAGGGGGCGTAGCTCGCCAGCGGACTGCCCTGCCCGTCCGCCGTGGCGAGGATCAGGCTCTGGAAGCCATCGATGAAGCCGGTGTAGGCCTCGCGGGCCCGTTCGAGCGATTCGCGGGGATCGGACATGTCGGTTGCGTCGTCGGATGGATGACAGGTTCGGCTACAATAGCCGACCGCCCGCCAACCTTCATCACCGATTCGTGCCAGACCACGCCCCCATCGATGCCTTTCTCCTCACCCGCCAGTGGCGCGACGGCCCGGGTGGCATCGAGCTGGTGTTCTGGGCCTGGAGCGACGAGGGGCCGCTGCGTATCGTGATCACCGGCCAGGAGGCGGTGTGCTTCATCGCGCGTGAGCAGGCCACCGCGCATCTGCCCCCGGGCGCACGCCGACGGCCCGTCGAGCTGACCGCGCTCGCAGGCGGGCCGGTCGATGCGCTTTATTTCCGCCAGCAGCGCGATCTCGCCGGCTTCCGCGAGACGGCCCGGGCCCAGGGCATCCCCCTGCTCGAGGCCGACGTCAAGCCGGCGGACCGCTTCCTGATGGAGCGCTTCATCCAGGGCGGCCTGCGCCTGCGGGGCGAATCCCGTCCGCGCCCGGGCTATCGCGAGTACCTGAACCCCATCCTGCAGGCCGCCGAGGTCGCCCCCCGTCTCACCCTGCTCTCGTTGGACATCGAGTCCGCGGGCCTCGATGGCGAGATCTGGTCGGTGGCGCTGAGCGACGGCGTGCAAGACCAGGTGTACGTCGTCGGCAAGGCCCCGCCCGGGACCCCGGGGCACGTATGCTTCGTGCCGGACGAACCGGCCCTGCTGCGCGCCTGCATGGACCACATCCGCACGCTGGATCCCGACCTGCTCATCGGCTGGAACCTCGTCAACTTCGACCTCGACCTGCTGGCGCGACGCTGCCGCCACCACCGACTGCCGTTTTGCCTGGGCCGCGACGACGAACCCGCCCAGGTGCTGCCGCCGCTGAATGACGGGCAATCGCGCACGGCACGCATCAGCGGGCGCGTGGCACTGGATGGCATCGACTGCCTGAAGATGGCGACCTGGTCCTTCGAGAGCTTCGAGCTCGAGACCGTGGCCCGGCAGCTGCTCGGCCGCGGCAAGCTGGTGGAGGACGAGGACCGGCTGGCCGCCATACACCGTCTCTACCGCGAGCACCCGCTGGCGCTGGCCGAGTACAACCTGGAGGACGCCCGGCTGGTCATCGACATCTTCGCGCAGGCCGACCTCATAGCCTTCCTGGTGCAGCGCACGCGCATGACCGGCCTGGCCCTGGACCGCCCGGGCGGCTCGGTGGCCGCCTTCGATCACCTCTACCTGCCGCGCCTGCACCGCGCCGGTTTCGTCGCCCCGGACGTGGGCGCGCACCCCAACCCGGTGCACAGCCCGGGTGGCTTCGTCATGGATTCCGCACCCGGTCTCTACGACAACGTGCTGGTGCTGGACTTCAAGAGCCTGTACCCGAGCATCATCCGCAGCTTTCGCATCGATCCGCTGGGCCTGGCCCTGGGCGACGCGGACGGCGTGCCGGGATTCCTCGGCGCCCGCTTCGCCCGCGAGGGCGCCATCCTGCCGCAGCTGATCGAGCAGCTCTGGGCCGAGCGCGACCGGGCGCGGCGCGCGGGCAATGCCGCCCTCTCCCAGGCCATCAAGATCCTCATGAACTCCTTCTACGGCGTGCTCGGTTCCTTCGGCTGCCGCTTCTTCGACCCGCGCCTGGCCAGCAGCATCACGCGCCGCGGCCACCAGGTGATCAACGAGAGCCGCGGCTTCATCGAGGAACAGGGCCTGCAGGTGATCTACGGCGACACCGACTCGCTGTTCGTGCTGCTCGGCCCGGACATCGCGGAGACGGCGGCACGCGCCACCGGCGAGCGGCTCGCAGACGATCTCAACCACTGGTGGCGGGAGCGGCTGGCCCGCGAGTTCGACCTGGAATCGCGCCTGGAGATCGAGTTCGAGACCCACTACCTGCGCTTTCTCATGCCCACCACCCGCGGCACGGACAAGGGCAGCAAGAAGCGCTATGCCGGCACGGTGCGCGAGGGGGATGGCGTGCGTCTCGTCTTCAAGGGACTGGAGAGCGTGCGCACCGACTGGACGCCGCTGGCGCGCGCCTTCCAGCAGGAGCTCTACCGGCGCATCTTCCAGGACGAACCCTACGAGGCCTTTGTTCGCGAGACGGTGGCGCGGCTCCACGCCGGCGAACTCGATGACCAGCTCGTCTACCGCAAGCGCCTGCGCCGGCGCCTGGAAGACTACCAGCGCAACGTGCCGCCCCACGTGCAGGCGGCCCGCAAGCTGGCCACCCCCGGCCGGACCATCGCCTACCTCATCACCCAGGCCGGCCCCGAACCGCTGGCCAGCCGCCACGCCCCCATCGACTACCGGCATTACGAGGAACGCCAGCTCAGGCCGGTGGCCGATGGCATCCTCTACTTCCTGGGCACGCGCTTCGACGAGATCGTGCAGCGCCAGATCAGCCTGCTCTGAGGGCTATTCGCCGGTCGCCGCCCCAAGGATCAGGATGCGCACCTCGTCGCCGGGATAGATGAGGTCCGGGTTGCGGATATCGCTCAGGCGCGCGAGCTCGGGATAGCGATAGGGATCATCCAGATAACGTGCGGCGATGGCCCACAGGGTGTCGCCGCGGCGGACCACGTGCAGGATCTCGCGCCGGATCACCCGCCCCTGGTGCAGACGCGGCGCCTCCTCGGCAGTCATCTCGCCACCTGCGGCCACCGCCTCCCCGTCGATCGGGGCCTCGGGTGTCGCCTGGCTTGCCGGATCCTCCCCGTCCGGTGCGGTCGGCCCCGCCGCCCGTTCCGCTGTCTCCCGCTCCGGCAGGAATGCCCCGGCATCCACCTGCGTATCCTGCGCCAGGACCGTCGACGACTCGGGCCCGACATCGCCCGGCGGCACGGCCGATGACCCTGACGGGACCTCGTCCAGGATCAGCGTGACGCGTCGGCCCTCGCGCTGCAGGGTGGGCAGCGCGCCGGGCTGCGCCTCGCCCGCGGGGGGCAGTGGTTCGGATGCCGGCCCGGGCTCGACGGTCACCGTCGCGACGGGCGCGGGCACGGGCGGCGGTGAGTCTGCGGGCGCCACCTCGGGCGCCATCGCTGGCGCCGGTGGTGACGGCGACGGTTCTGCCGTGGCAGAGGCCGGGGCGCGTCCTTCGCCGCCACCCAGCAGCAGCCAGGCACCCAGCCCGAGCAGGAGACACAGGCCGGCGACCAGGAGCAGGCCGCCCCAGGCCCCGCCGTCCGATGCCGGCATGGCCATGCCGGCCGGCGGGTCCGTGGCCATCGACCGCGGACTGTCCCCGACCGGCGAGCGATGCGACACCTCCCCTGCCCTGGCGCCCGCCACACTGCGATCCGTGGTACACCCCCTGGCGGTGCCTGTGGCCGGTGCGGGGGGCGGTCGCACTGCCTCCTGCCGGGATGGAGGGCCGGCCCGTGTCGCTGCCGCAGGGGCCTTTGGCAGGCCCGGTTTGCGCGGTGTAGCATCTGCGTCCTGCTGCACGGGCGGCCGGGGAGCGGCGGGCGGAGCAGGCGTCTGCACCGTGGTCGCTGGCTGGACCGGAGCTGGCGTGGGCGTCTGCCCGCGGCCGGCGGGAGACGACAGGGTCGGCCCGTGGTCGCTCCCTGCCGGCGCGGGACGCTCGGCCCCGGGCGGCGTCCCCGGCGCCGCGTCGGGACCGGGTGATGTCGCGACAGGACGCGGCTCGTTCGGGGCGGTCGTCGACGCCGGCAACAGGCCCGCCGCCTGCAGCCAGCCGGCGGCGGGCAGCTCGCGGAGCCGGGCAAGGTCGGCATAGAGATGGATCCGGCCCTCGCGGGTGAAGGTGCCGGGAAAGACCTGGCGGGGGACGTAGCGCGGCGTGGGGCCGAAGCGGCCGTCGCTGCGGGAAACGACGTTGTCCACACGATCGACCCGGTAGCCGACCGGGCCCGCCGGGGTCTCGACGACCAGGATGCGCTGGCCGGCGCCTGTGGCGGGTTCCAGGCCGAAGCGCTGACGCAGGTCGACCACCGTGACCAGCCGCCCGCCATGGCGCAGTACGCCGGCACTGTCACGCTCGCCCGGCAGGTGCGAGAGCCGCCCCGCGGCCAGCACGGCATCCACCGGCCCGCTGTCGGCCGCGCAATGCACGGGTCCGACGGCGAACAGGATCAGGTCGGTCTGGGCGACATTCGTGGTCAAGCGCGACATCCCTTCGGCGGGTAACAGCTGCAAGCCTTTTATCGGCCGCGCGTCACAAATGTTGAAGTGCTGCCGGCGCCGCCCGGGACAGACGAGGCTATCTTGATATGGATCAACGCGTTACCCTGAGCGCATGCCATGCTATCGACACCGCAAACCCTGACTGGCTGGATACACCATGTCCTATCGAATCCTGCTCGCCTGCCTGCTCCTGCTCGCCGCCGGCACGGTACAGGCCGAACCGCGCGGCAGTGAGCTCTACGCCCAGCACTGCAGCAGCTGCCATGGCGATGCCGGCATGGGCGGCGTGGGCGTCCCCATCGCCCTGCCCTCGTTTCTCGGCGGCGTGACCGACGACTACCTCTTCAAGACCATCCAGCTCGGCCGGCCCGGGCGCGTGATGCCCGCCTTCCACCAGCTCTCGGCGGACGAGATCCACGCCATCGTGGCTCACATCCGCGAGCTCGGCGGCGTGCCGGAACCTGGGCTGCCCGAGGTGGCCGTGGACGGCGACCCCTTGCGCGGGCAGGCGCTGTACGCCCAGCATTGTGCCCAGTGCCACGGCGCCAATGGCGAGGGCGGTCGCGGCACCGGCGTCACCTTCTCCCGGCCGCGCGACCTGCCCATCATCGCCCCCGCGCTCAACAACAGCGGCTTTCAGCAGGCCGCGAGCGACGCGATGATCCGCCATACCCTGATCCACGGCCGTGCCGGCACCCCCATGATCTCCTTCATCGAGGCCGGCCTGAGCGAGCAGGACATCGACGACATCATCACTCACCTGCGCGGGCTCACGCCCGAACCCCCCATCGAGGATTCGGAGGCGGCCATCATGGTCGTCGACTCGCCCTATGACCTCGACAGCACGGTGGAGAACCTGCGACAGGCGGTGATCTCGAAGAACTTCCGCATCATCCGCGAGCAGACCCTCGAGGACGGCCTGCGCCCAGAGGGACAGGATTCGAAGAAGGAGGTGATCCTCTACTTCTGCAACTTCAACTTCCTCAACGAGGCCCTGACGATCGATCCGCGCGTGGGGCTGTTCCTGCCCTGTCGCATCACCGCCGTGGAGGATGCCGACGGTGGCGTGCAGCTCATGGCCATCAACCCGCTGCGCCTGAGCGACCTCTTCAACAACCGCGAACTCGATGCCGCCTGCGAGGAAATGCACACCATCTATCGCGACCTGCTCGAGGAGGCAACGCTATGACGCGCCACCTGCAAGCCGCCCTGCTGCTGCTCGCCTGCCTGGCCGCTCCGGCCCTGGCCGAGGACCTGCTGATGACCCGCTCGTCACAGGCCTTCCCGGAGACCATGCTGGCCCTGCAGCAGGCCATCGCCGATCAGGGCTATACCCTCTCGCGCGTGCAGCGCGTGGATATCGGACTCACCGCCATGGGCTACGAGACCGACAAGTACCGCGTGGTCTTCTTCGGCAAGCCCGAGGAGATTCGCTGGCTTACCGAGACCCATCCCGAGACCATCCCCTACCTGCCGCCGAAGATCGCCATCTTCGCCGAGGACGGCGATACCCTCCTGGTCGCCATCAACCCCGCGCACTTCACGCAGTTCTTCGACGACCCAGAGCTGAAAGACGTGTTTCTGCGCTGGGAGCGCGATTTCCGCGCCATCCTCAACGCCGTCGACTAGGCGGGGCACCATCCCGTAGCCGTGGCCTTGCGGCCCGTCATTCCTGACGGGCGATGGCGTGTCGGCAGAAACGGGAATTCATCAGTGCCTGTGCTCTGCTGGACTGGACCGGATCGGTGCGGGAGTCGTCATCGCGGCGGCGAGGGAGATCAGAGCTTGCGCCGGTACTCGTGCAACAGCACCACGGCATGGGCGGCGATGCCTTCCTCGCGACCGGCAAAGCCGAGGCGCTCGGTGGTGGTGGCCTTGACGTTGACCTGGTCGGTACCGCAGTGCAGGTCCTCGGCCAGGTTGATG
This sequence comes from Chromatiales bacterium, assembly GCA_014762505.1. Taxonomy (NCBI): domain Bacteria; kingdom Pseudomonadati; phylum Pseudomonadota; class Gammaproteobacteria; order Chromatiales; species Chromatiales bacterium. The sequence goes on from JABURS010000018.1 coordinate 66,806, forward strand.
CGCATGGCATCGATGTGGGGTGCGAGTTTGGGGGCCTGGGCGATGAGCGTGCTGTCGACGTTGCCGATCACCCAGCCCTGTTCGCGGGCGAGCTCCATCACCCTGCGCAGCAGGATGCGGCTGTCGATCCCCTTGTACTCGGGGCTGGTATCGGGGAAGTGACGGCCGATGTCGCCCAGGGCCAGGGCGCCGAGGATGGCGTCACACAGCGCATGGATGAGCACGTCGCCGTCGGAGTGGGCGGCGAAGGCCTTGCCATGCGGGATGCGCACCCCGCCGAGCACGATGTGGTCGCCTTCGGTGAAGGCATGGACGTCGTAACCGTGACCGATGCGCATCGCGTCTGCTCCTGTCTATGCGTTTTCTGCCGCTTCCTGGCGCAGGAAGAACTCCGCCAGCGCCAGGTCCTCGGGACGAGTGATCTTGATGTTGTCACCCCGCCCCTCGACCAGCAAGGGGGCCTGGCCGACGTATTCCAGGGCCGAGGCCTCGTCGGTGATCACCGCACCCTCCGCCGCCGCCCGTGCCAGGGCCTCGCGCAGGGCGCCCAGGCGGAACATCTGCGGTGTGAGGGCGTGCCACAGACCCTCGCGCTCCTCGGTACGGTCGATGCCGCCGCGCTGCCCCGCCCGCTTCATGGTGTCGCGCACGGGCGTGGCCAGTATGCCGCCGGTGGCGTCGCCGATCAGGGCCTCGATGAGCCGGTCGATGTCGGAGGGACGCAGGCAGGGGCGGGCCGCATCGTGCACCAGGACCCAGTCATCGGTGGCGGCATGCGCGGCCAGCACGGCCAGGGCATTGCCCACCGAATCGCTGCGTTCCCTGCCGCCCGGGGCGATGAACAGCGGCTTTTGCGTGCGCACGGACAGCCCGGGCCAGTAGGCATCGTCCGCGCTCACGGCCAGCACGATGCCGGCGATCGCCGGGTGGGCGTCGAAGCGGGCGATGCTGTGTTCGAGCACGGTACGGCCCAGCAGGGAGAGGTATTGCTTGGGGCGGTCCGCGCGCATGCGCCTGCCGACGCCGGCGGCGGGGATCACGGCCCAGTAACGTACGCTGGTCATGGTTCGGGGGTGTCTTGCGGGGGTTCGACGACCTGGTAGAAGACCTCGCCGTCGCGGATCATGCCCAGTTCGCTGCGGGCGCGTTCCTCGATGGCCTCGGTGCCGGTCTTGAGATCCTTCACCTCGGCCTCCAGTGCCTCGTTGCGGTCACGCAGCTCGGCATTCTCGGCACGCAGCTCCTCCACGGCCTGGTGCAGCCGCCAGACCTCGGCGAGGCTGCCGTCACCTACCCACAGGCGGTACTGCAACAGCACCAGCAGAACAGCGAGAATGATGAGCAACCAGCGCATGGTGATGACGCGTTTCGCTGCCTCCGGGGCTTGATGAATCGGGGCGCAGAAGATCCGTGGCCGGCGGACGTGCCGCCGGCCACGGTCAGGCCGATGTTCAGCCCAGCTGCTTGAAGGCGCCGGCGCCGGCGTAACGCGCCGCCGAACCCAGCGCTTCCTCGATACGGATGAGCTGGTTGTACTTGGCCACGCGATCGGAACGCGACAGCGAGCCGGTCTTGATCTGGCCGGCGCCGGTGGCCACCGACAGGTCGGCGATGGTGACGTCCTCGGTCTCGCCGGAGCGGTGGGAGACCACCGCCGTGTAACCGGCCTTGTGCGCCATCCGGATGGCCTCCAGGGTCTCGGTCAGCGTGCCGATCTGGTTCACCTTGATGAGGATCGAGTTGGCGATATCCTTGTCGATGCCTTCCTGGAGGATCTTCGTGTTGGTGACGAACAGGTCGTCACCCACGAGCTGTGCCTTGCCGCCCAGGCGCTCGGTGAGCAGCTTCCAGCCCGCCCAGTCGTCCTCGGCCATGCCGTCTTCGATGGTGATGATCGGGTACTGGTCCACCCAGCCTGCCAGGTAGTCGACGAAGCCGGCGGCGTCGAAGGAGCGGCCCTCGGACTCCAGCACGTACTTGCCGTCCTTGTAGAACTCGGAGCTCGCGGCATCCAGCCCCAGGTAGATGTCCTTGCCCGCCTTGAAGCCGGCCTTCTCGATGGCCTCCAGGATGGTCTCGATGGCCTCCTCGTTCGAGGACAGGTCGGGGGCGAAACCGCCCTCGTCACCCACGGCGGTGTTCAGGCCGCGCTTGGCCAGCACAGACTTGAGCGAATGGAAGACCTCGGCACCGTAGCGCACGGCCTCGGCGATGCTGCCGGCCGATACCGGCAGGATCATGAACTCCTGCAGGTCCACGCTGTTGTCGGCATGTGCACCGCCGTTGACGATGTTCATCATCGGCACCGGCAGCAGGGTGGCATCGTCGCCGCCGAGGTAGCGGTAGAGCGGCTGGCGCGCGGCGGCGGCCGCCGCATGGGCGTTGGCCATGGAGACGGCCAGCAGGGCATTGGCACCCAGGCGGCTCTTGTTCTCGGTACCGTCGAGCTCGATCATCTTCTGATCGAGGGCCTGCTGATCACGCGCGCTCAGGCCCAGCAGGGCCTCGCGGCTCTCGCCGTTGACGTTGGCCACGGCCTTCTGCACGCCCTTGCCCAGGTAGCGGCCCTTGTCGCCGTCGCGCAGCTCGATGGCCTCGCGCGCACCGGTGGAGGCACCGGAGGGGACGGCGGCACGACCCACCTCCCCCGAGACCAGTTCGACCTCGGCCTCGACGGTGGGGTTGCCGCGGGAATCGAGGATCTCGCGGGCCCGGATATCGACGATATCAGACATTATATCTCCACTTATCAATACGTTAATATTTATTCTTAAAGCGATTTCTTCGCTTATCAGCCCAGATTCTGTTCGGCGAAGCCCAGGCGCTTGACCACGTTGTCGAGCTCCCTGAGGGTCTCCAGCAGCCCCTGCATGTGCGGCAGCGGCCAGGCATTGGGGCCATCGGACAGCGCCTTGGCCGGGTCCGGATGGGTCTCCATGAACAGGCCGGAGATCCCGGCGGCAACGGCCGCGCGGGCCAGCACCGGCACGTGCTCGCGCTGGCCGCCGGAGCAGCTGCCCTGCCCGCCCGGCAACTGCACCGAGTGGGTGGCATCAAACACCACCGGGCAGCCGGTCTCGCGCATGATGGCCAGGCCACGCATGTCGGAGACCAGGTTGTTGTAGCCGAAGGTGTAGCCGCGCTCGCAGACCATGATCTGCTCGTTGCCCACGGCGCGGGCCTTGTCCACCACGTTGCCCATGTCCCAGGGGGCGAGGAACTGGCCCTTCTTGATGTTCACGGGTTTACCGGTGCGGGCCACGTTCTGGATGAAATTGGTCTGGCGGCAGAGGAAGGCCGGGGTCTGCAGCACGTCGACGACGGCGGCGACCTCATCCAGCGGGGTGTCCTCGTGCACGTCGGTGAGCACCGGCACGCCGATCTCGGCCTTCACCTTCTCCAGGATACGCAGCCCCTCTTCCATGCCCGGGCCGCGGAAGCTCGAGGCCGAGGAGCGGTTGGCCTTGTCGAAGGAGGACTTGTAAATGAAGGGGATGCCCAGGGCATCGGTGATTTCCTTCAGACGGCCCGAGGTCTCGAGTGCGAGCGCCTCGCTCTCGATGACGCAGGGACCGGCGATGAGGAAGAACGGCCGGTCCAGACCGACCTCGAAGTCACAGAGTTTCATGCAGATTCGGCCTCGTTACCGGATGTCTTTTCGTGATGTGTGCGTGCCGCGCGGACAAAGCCCTCGAACAGCGGGTGCCCGTCGCGCGGCGTGGAGGTGAACTCCGGGTGAAACTGGCAGCCCAGGAACCAGGGATGGTCGCCAAGCTCCACCACCTCGACCAGGTTGCTGTCCATCGAGGTACCGGATATGACCAGCCCGGCGTCCTCGAGTTGCGTCCGGTAGTTGTTGTTGAATTCGTAGCGATGGCGGTGGCGCTCGGAGATCACGTCCTCGCCGTAGGTCTCGCGCGCCAGGGTGCCGTCGGTCAGCTTGCAGGACTGGGCGCCCAGGCGCATGGTGCCGCCCAGGTCGGACTCGGCATCGCGCGTCTGTACGGCGCCGGTCTCGTCCTGCCACTCGGTGATGAGCGCGATCACCGGGTGTGGGGTGTCGTGGTTGAATTCGGTACTGTGCGCACCGGCCAGACCGGCCTTGTGCCGGGCATACTCGATCACCGCCACCTGCATGCCGAGGCAGATGCCGAGATAGGGCACGCCATGTTCGCGGGCATACTGCACGGCGCGGATCTTGCCCTCCACGCCACGCGAGCCGAAGCCGCCGGGCACCAGGATGGCGTCCACCGATTCCAGCTCGTCGATGCCATCGACCTCGAGCTTCTCGGAGTCGATGTAGTGGATGTTGACCTTGGTGCGCGTGTGGATGCCGGCGTGGGTCAGGGCCTCGTTGAGCGACTTGTAGGACTCGGTGAGGTCCACGTACTTGCCCACCATGCCGATGGTGATCTCGGCCTCCGGGAATTCCATGGCATTGACCACGTCCTTCCAGTCGCTGAGATCGGCCGGCGGCACGTCCAGGCGCAGCTTGCGCACGACGATGTCGTCGAGCTTCTGTGCGTGCAGCCAGAGCGGGATCTTGTAGATGTTGTCCACGTCGATGGCCGAGATGACGGCACGGTCCTCGACGTTGGTGAAGAGCGCGATCTTGCGCCGCTCGCCCTCGGGCAGCGGCTTGTTGGACCGGCACAGCAGCACATCGGGCTGGATACCGATGGAGCGCAGCTCCTTGACCGAGTGCTGGGTGGGCTTGGTCTTGATCTCGCCGGCGGCGGCGATATAGGGCACCAGCGTGAGGTGCACGTAGACCACGTTGTCGCGACCCTCCTCCACGCCCATCTGGCGGATGGCCTCGAGAAAGGGCAGCGACTCGATGTCGCCCACGGTGCCGCCGATCTCGACCATGGCGATGTCGGCATCGCCCGCACCCTCGCGGATCTTCTTCTTGATCTCGTCGGTGATGTGCGGGATGACCTGCACCGTGCCGCCCAGGTAGTCGCCGCGACGTTCCTTGCGGATCACGTCCTCGTAGACCTGGCCGGTGGTGAAGTTGTTGCGCTTGCTGGTCTTCACCCGCAGGAAGCGCTCGTAGTGGCCGAGATCGAGGTCGGTCTCGGCGCCGTCGTCGGTGACGAACACCTCGCCGTGCTGGAACGGGCTCATCGTACCCGGGTCGACGTTGATGTAGGGGTCGAGCTTGAGCATGGTGACCTTGAGGCCCCGCGCCTCGAGGATGGCACCCAGGGAAGCGGACGCAATGCCCTTGCCCAGGGAAGAGACCACGCCCCCGGTGATGAACACGTATCGGGTCATAAAAACCTTCGGGTTGTCAGAAAAGGCGGAAGGTGATTCCAGACGGGCTTAAAGGATACCAGAGCCGCCGCGTCCGCTCAATGAAACCCGTGTGACAGACAGCGTATCTTCGGCAGGAAATCAGGCACTTAGCGCAGGACCCCGGGGAGGCCGGCTAGGAGGAGCAGCTCACCCGCACCCGGTCGGCCCAGTCCGGCGGCAGGCCGGCGTAGCGCTCCATGCCCGGATGCTCGTCGAAGGGCCTGGCGAGGAGCTCGCGCAGGGCCGCGATCTCGCTGAAGTCCCTGCCGGTCACGGCCTTGGCGATGGCGATCTCGGCCATGTAGTTGCGCAGGACGTATTTCGGGTTCACGGCCCGCATGGCGGCCGCGCGTTCGGCATCCGGCACGCCCTCCTCCCGCAGGCGCGCGGCGTAGTCCCGCGCCCAGGCGTCGAAGCCCTCGCGGTCGAGCACCATGTCGCGCAAGCCCCGGTTGTCGGTGCCAGGCTCGAAGTCTGCCAGCCGGCGGAAGAAGATCGTGTAGTCCGTGCTGCCCTCAGCCAGCAGTGCCAGCAGCCGCTCCACCAGCTCGCCGTCCGTCTCCCGCGGTTCGCGCAGGCCGAGCTTCGCCTGCATGAGGCCGGCGTAGTGACGGCCGAAGTGCCGGCCATAGGTCGACTCCAGCACCGCCCGGGCCTGTTCGGCCGCGGCCGTCTCGTCCGCGTCGAACAGGCACAGCATGGCATGGGCCAGGCAGCCCAGGTTCCACAGGCCGATCTGCGGCTGGCGGTGGAAGGCGTAGCGCCCGCCGTGGTCGGAGTGGTTGCAGACAAAGCCCGGGTCGTAGGCGTCGAGAAAGCCGAAGGGCCCGTAGTCCAGCGTGAGCCCCAGTACCGACATGTTGTCGGTGTTCATCACCCCGTGGGCGAAGCCCACCGCCTGCCAGCGGGCGATGAGTTCGGCCGTGCGGCGGGTGATCTCGGCCAGCAGGTCGAGGTAGGACGTGCTGCTGTCCGCGAGTTCGGGGTAATGCCGCTCGATGAGGTAGTCGGCGAGCTGGCGCACCCGGTCGAACTGGCCGCGGTGGTAGAAGACCTCGAAACTGCCGAACCGCAGATGGCTGGGGGCCACGCGGGTGAGGATGGCGGCCGTCTCCACACCCTCGCGGTAGATCGGCAGGTCGCTGCCCACCATGGTCAGGGCACGGGTGGTGGGGATGCCCAGGCCGTGCATGGCCTCGCTGCAGAGGTACTCGCGGATGGTGGAGCGCAGCACGGCGCGCCCGTCGCCGCCCCGCGAATACTGCGTGGGCCCGGCCCCCTTGAGCTGCAGCTCGTGGCGCGAACCGTCCGGTGCGACCACCTCGCCCAGCAGCATGGCCCGCCCGTCACCGAGCTGGGGTACGAAGACGCCGAACTGGTGGCCCGCATAGAGCATGGCCACCGGGTCCATGTCCGGCAGCTTCTGCTGGCCGCTGAAGACTGTCAGGAATTCGGGCCGTGCCGCTTCGTCCGGGTGCAGGCCGATGAGCTCGGCCACGGCCGGGTTGAAGTCGACGAGATAGGGGGCGGGAAACGGCGCCGGCAACGGGCGGTCGTGAAAGCTCTCGCCCAGAGCAGCGTAGCTGTTGTCGAACTGGAGTTCCTGCAGGCGTCTCATGGCGTGGATGGTGAGGCCCGGCGGGTTGACGATCAACCCGCCGTTTGCAGGGATTTGAGGTCAGGCGTGGCTAGAAGTCCACGTAGGCGGCGAACTCCGCGACCACCAGCTCCCACCACTCGAACATGTCCTCGATGTTGGCCTGGGTGACGCCACCGGCGAGGTTGTAGTGGATGGTGACGATGGGGTCACCCTCCTCGTCCAGATAGGCGCGGCCAAAGCGCTTGTTGAGGTTCCATTCATTCATCTTGGCCAGGTCACCGGGCTCGTCGGCATCGAAGCCGGCCCAGAACTCCAGGGCGCCACAGCCCTTGTCGCCATCGCAATCGTAGAACAGCACCCGGTATTTGTAGCCGGAGGCCGTGCTGTCGATCATCGGGTCGCCGGCATCATCCACGCCGAGCTGGGCCCGATAGCCCAGGTCCTGCATCAGGCCCTGTAGCTGCTCGCCCGTGAGACGGGCATGCAGCTTGTCCGCCGCCGTTGCCGGGCCTGCTGCCAGCAGACCGGCCGCCAGCACCAGGTGCAGCAACCATCCACATGTCTTCTTCATCTTTGCTCCCTTAGTTGTTGTAGTCGTCATCACGCACCAGGCTCGGCATCGCCCCCGCGATGCAGCACCACCTGGTTTCGCCCGGCGTGCTTGGCCCGGTACAGGGCCACATCGGCGGCGTGGAAGGTCGCCTCCACGTCGCCCTCCGGTCCCATCTCGGCCACGCCGATCGAGACCGTCGCACGCAGGGGCTCGGTAACCCCCTTCACCGTGAGCTTCGCCGCCGCCACCGCCTCGCGCAGACGTTCCATCACGCTGGCGGCCTCGTCCAGGCCCGTCTCGGGCAGGCAGGCCAGGAACTCCTCGCCGCCGTAGCGACAAAGCCCGTCATAGGCCCGCAGGTTGAGGCGTATCAGTGCCGCCACGTCCTGCAGCACCTCATCGCCGACCAGGTGGCCGTGGCGATCGTTGATCTGCTTGAAGTGATGGGTAAGCGGATTAAATGGTTGATCTTACCTTTGCATGAGAGTGAGACAGACCGGCATCTCAT